>DAXQ01000007.1:3695-13251 GCA_002506485.1 Euryarchaeota archaeon UBA136
GGAAGCGCCGATCTGCTGAGAAAGAGGGCGTGATTCATGACTTGGTTATGGATGACATCGAGATTGGAGAGGACTTTGAAGAGCTTGACACTTATCCAGTTCAACCTCCCTTTTCCTACGTCCGGGTTCTATTCGATAAAAGGGATTATTCCAGATTTTACTACGTGGTCGAACCCAAGGCCACCAAACAGGAACTTGATGACTTAGAAACGATAAAAGAGGTCCTTCAGCGTGCTCTTAACATCAATCGTGAGACGATGGATGAGTCACAAGACGAGTTCTTGAAGCAGGCTGTAGATGATATACTGAACAGCTACAGGTTGAAGTCACGCCAGAGCAACCGTGAGAAGATTCATTATTACATTGAAAGAGATTTGATTGGTTATGGCAAGGTAGACACCATGATGCGCGATCCAAACATTGAGGATGTTTCTTGCGACGGCCCTGGTGTTGAGATCTTCGTTTATCACAGAAGGTTTGAATCATTGAGAACCAATGTTATGTGGGAGGATGAACTTGAGTTGGAAAGTTACATCATCCGTATGGCACAGCGTTGCGGTAAACATATTTCCATTGCAGAACCACTTCTGGATGCAACATTAATGGACGGTTCACGAATTGTTATGACGCTTGGTAGGGAAGTTTCCACCAAAGGTTCTACTTTTACCATCCGGCGTTTCAGGGATGAACCTTTTACTCCTGTAGATTTACTTGAATTCAAGACATTTTCATCAATGCAGATCGCATTTTTCTGGATGGCGATGCAATATGGGATGTCCATGCTGTTTGTTGGTGGAACGGCTTCCGGTAAGACCACGTCATTGAATGCATGTTCCCTTTTCCTTCCTTGGCAACACAAGATTGTCAGTATTGAGGAGACGAGAGAGTTGAATTTGCCACATCCTAATTGGATCCCAGGATGTACAAGACAAGGTTTTGGTGGTGAAGCCGGCGGAACAGGTATGAAAGCACCAGGAGAGGTTGACATGTATGACCTTCTGAGAGCAGCTCTTCGAGAGCGTCCAGAATACATTATTGTGGGAGAAATTCGTGGTGCAGAGGCTTATGTTCTGTTTCAGGCAATGGCCACTGGTCACACTACTTATTCAACTTTCCACGCCGATTCGATTCAGAGTTTAGTACACCGTCTTGAGAACAAACCGATTGAGATTCCAAGGGTTCTGATTCCTGCATTGGATGGTATTTCAATTCAAATTCAGACACGTATTGCAGGGAAGCGAGTAAGGCGAAACAAGAACATAGTTGAGATTATTGGAATCGATCCCCATTCTCATGAATTGCTTACCAATGAAGCATTTAGATGGGACAATACAGTTGATGAATTCCTATTCACAGGCAAGTCCTATATCCTCGAGAAGATTATGGCGAAGGCCAATCTCAACCGAGTTGAGATTATGGATGAGATGAAGAGACGCCAACTGGTCATTGAATGGTGTCTTAAGAAGGCAATCAGAGATTTCAAGGACTTTGCCAAAGTTATTGCAGAGTACTATGTTCACCCTGAGGATGTCATGCGTCAAGTTTATGCAGATATGCAGGTTGGTGGCAAGAAGCGTCGCCGCAAGGTCGAAGATCGAGACATGGACCTGTCGGGTTCAGGTGATGATGAGGTCGATGTTTCAGATTTCCCACCTAAGGTCAGACAAAAATATCAGAAACGCGAGGCCAAAGAGCAGGCAGCCAGATCTAAGAGTGATGCCAAGATATCACAGATGGACGATCCAACCAAGCGCTCGAAGTTAATTGCAAAGGAGGAAGTTAGGCGGGATAAAGTCGAGGCCCGGCTCCAGTCGGATTTATTGAAGGATCAGGCCTACTATGTGCCGCTTAAACAGTTGACTCCCTTATCCAAACAGATAGGTCTGGGTGATGTTTCATCGCTTAATGAGGTTGAGGCTAGGCGTATGTTGAAAGGCGTCCGGTCCGAGCTTAATAAGAAGGCCAATGGAGAAGCTAAAATTATGAAATTGGAGGATCAGCCAGAGAAGAAAGCTACTTCGGTGTCCTCTGAAGAGGACCGTGCTGCTAAGGCCCTTACAAGTCTGAAAGCTGCTTTAGCCAACAGAGTTCAACGTTCCGCTAATCCACGTTGGTGGCACAAATGGCTCTGACCGTTTTTGAAACATTTAGTAGAGTTTTACTAGGATGGTTAGGCCGCTTGCTGACCAAAGATTCTATAGGTCTCAGAAACGATCTTGTCAAAGCCCGAATTCCACTTCTAGCGGAGGACTACATGGCCTCTTCCATCATGCAAGTTATAGCTACATTTGTTGGTGGAGTACTTTTCGTATTGTTTCTTCTTGGTTTTCTGATACCTCAAATTGAGATGATGGAGAATCCATCTACTGGAGAAAACTTTTCAGTCTCGAAAACTGTTCAATACGCCATTATTGGAATTCTAGTGTTCGCCTTGCCCGCATTGGTGGGTCTGATTCAGTTGTTTACCCCTGGTTGGGTGGCTAGTAGTAGAGCCACTAATATGGATAGACAGATACCTTACGCTGCAAGTTATGTGTCAGCTTTGGCAGCAGCTAATGCTACACCGTCACAGACTTTCAAATCTCTCGCCAGAAACAAGGACATCTATGGTGAGATCTCGAACGATGCAGCATGGATTTTCCACAGTATGGAATTCATGGGCCGTGATTTGGTTACCACACTGAAGGAAGCTGTAGATCGAACTCCTTCCGAGAGATTTGCAGAATTTCTTCAGGGAATCATAGGTACTGTGACATCAGGAGGTAATCTGAAGTTATATTTCTTGAACAGATCTGAGTATTACGCACAGCAGAATCGAGTTCATGTTAAGGATATATTACAGCAGATGGCCCTGTTCTCGGAAGCCTATGTGGTCGTTGCCGTTGCTTTGCCGATATTTGCTATGATTATTGCAGTTATTACTTTCTGGGTATCAGGGGCAGGCATGCAACTTGAGGAGATTCACATGTATCTTTTGGTATTTGGTGGATTTCCTATAATTCAGATTATTTTTTCTGGTCTATTCTATAGTTTAAGTATGGAGATATCAACCGACTGATGACGATTAAAGGTAATTTGGAGAAGAAAAGCTACCAAGATCCACGCACAGGGGTCAAGAGACGCTGGATGGAGTACAGCAGAGTCGGTCGTTGGATAAATGTCAGGGACAAGACTTTCGATTGGGCTCCGGTTGTCGTTGTCTTTCTTTCGATTGTCTTTGCCCTCTTCTTCTTTGTAATTGCTAATATCAATAATACTACAGATGCCCAGACACTGGTGGTCGATCAGGACTTTGACAAGCAATTCGACAATCCTTGGGCCATGAATGACGGTCGTTTTTCATTCACCTTTGGAAATACTTATGACGAATCAATGGGTAAGGAGAATCGTGTAGAGGCAATTTATGGTCTTGGCCTTCCAGCCATCCAAAACAATATGTCAAAAGACAACAATCCTGCGGTTGATGGAATAGAGAATGAAATGACTGCGAACGAATGGCTCCGTAGTTATCCTGAGATATCTGCAATCGACTATGTGATATTTGGTTTGGTCTCATTGATGCTGCCTTATGGGCTTTATGGACGGCGAAGGGACCAGATTAGGGCCCGAGTTGAGGACAAATTTCCAGATTTTCTGAGAGACCTTGCAGAGTATTGGAAGGGTGGTCTGAGCATGACCGTCGCGATTCAGACTCTGGCCAAGGGAGAGTATGGTAACCTTAACGAGGACGTTAACAAAATGGCATCCCAGATTTCTTGGGGCATTTCATTTGGAGAGGTTCTGGATATGTTCACCGAACGAGTTACTTCACCGATTGTGACTAGAGCCGTTAGAATGGTAGATGAGGCCAATCGTGCAGGTGGTCGTATCTCGGATATTCTTCTGGCCGCTTCTTTTGATGCTAGGGAAATCAAGGCCTTGGAGACAGAAAGAAGGCAGGAAGTCGGAAGTTACGTAACGGTCATTTATGCTTCCTTCTTTGTCTATCTGGGCATTATCCTTGTTCTTGCACAAACTTTCATTCCAGCTATTGTTGATTCAGCAGCAGCTACTGGAAGCACAGGTTCCATGTCTATTGGAAACCTAACCATAAGGGAGATGAACGAGGTCTGGATTTCCACGATTTTTCTTTACAGTCTGGTAGTGCAAGGTATTGGCAACGGACTAGCGGCCGGTTTCATGTCCAATGGAAGATTATATTCGGCATTTAACCGAGCATCCTTTTTACTTCTGATTGGATGGTTTGTCTTTGAACTTACTGGAATAGGAACATCCATGATAACTCCTCAGATTTAGCTGAGGTTGATTGTACTATGAATGACACCAAAGGTCAGATGCATGTGCTTGAGGTCCTTTTGGTGGCAACCTTGTTTACTTCCGCCGTAAATGTATCTGTGAACATTTTGCCAACGAGTGATGCTAATAATCTGGAGGAAAACGACCTTTATTTTTCAGGTCTGGAGATTCTTGAGATGTTAGATGTCTGGCAGCCCTCTGACGCTACGATAGCTGCAGCACATGATGACTCAACTCTTGCCTGGTGGCTTGCTACGGATAATGATACATCGATTAAGCAATACTTGGATGCGGGCCTTGCATCATCGGTTTCGTATCGTCTGGAAGCAACGCATGGTGGTCAGACAGAGGTTATTGTGGATCGCGAGGCCCCATCCGGGCCTGTTATTCAGGCTTTCAGGATAGTCTGGGCAGATAATGAGATCTGGGATCTTAGTCTCAAGTTGTGGTATGGATATAGGGAGGGCTGATGAAGGATAACGCACAGTTACTGTTAGTTTCAGGTCTTATAATGTCAATCACACTCATTGCCGTGAGCAGTACCATCACACATTCAGTCAATCTTGGTCAGCATCAAGGCGAAAGACACGACCTCACACCTTTATTGAGTTCTATTGAAGATGATTTTCCATTAGCATTGGAATACGAGGTTGACAATGCAGCAGCTGATACAAGCTTGTCTACATCATTTGATACCACTGCAGAAACTGTTGAGTCGTTATTTGCATCTAGAGGCTATTCCCTCTCCTTTACTTTAGTTTCATCCACAGAGGATAGTGGAACATACACTTTCGTCTACAGTTTTGAGATCAACGATGGAACTATGTACATCAATTTGGACCAGACGGTTTCATTCTGAATATTTAATCTCTGGAAAGGAACGATGACATCGTTCTTTTGAACATTCCGCCGAAGCCTAGAAAACAGGTTATGACCATTCCAATAAACATGATGACATAACTCAAGTATAATTGTTCAATGTCACTAGCGAATTGGTCAGGTGTTTCCCCACCCTGGAGTGCCATAAGTCGAATCAGGCCCAGTACAAATCCAACAATTATGATGACGAAGCCTCCAGTCATAATTATATCTTTGATGTTGATTCCATCCTCGGGAGGATCGGGACTGCCTTTGAACTCCTGAAAGTCACTACCATTGTCATCGTTGTCGGACATGCCTCAGCCAGAAATTGCGGCTTAATAAGCTTGCCCTTGAGAATTATGCTTTTTTATTGGCCAGAGCGGCCTTCACTAGGCCAAGATGCAATGGTGACGGCGCATCAGGTCTTGATTTGAACTCTGGGTGAAACTGAGAGGCCATAAAATAGGGGTGCCCCTCCAATTCCAGTATTTCCATTCTCCTGCCGCTCGAATCCCTTCCGGTGTATTTCATTCCTTTCGCTTCTATTTGCTCGATATAATTGGGATTTATCTCGTATCGATGTCTGTGCCTTTCGAATATAATGTCTTTACCATACAATTCCTTTGCCTTTCCATCCAAAACTTTGATCTCGTGTTCACCGAGCCTCATTGTTGCTCCCATATCCACTACATCTTCTTGCTCAGGTAGGATATCAACCACTGGATGTGGTCCATCTGGATTCAATTCTGCCGAATTGGCTTTCTCCAGACCTAGTACATTCCTGGCAAATTCAACAGTTGCTAACTGGAAACCAAAACAAACACCTAAGTACGGTATTTGATTTTCTCTTGCCCATCTAGCACTCATGATCTTACCTTCAGCTCCCCTATTTCCAAAACCGCCGGGGACGATAACGCCATTGACGCCTTCCAATTCTTTGGTACTTCCCGAGTCTTCCAGATCAGGCGCTTCAATCCATCTTATTTTGACGTTACAACCTAGAACTGCCCCAGCATATCTCAGCGTCTCTTCATGTGATATATAGGAATCCTTCAAAGAAGTATACTTTCCTATGATTGCAATTTCAATTTCTTCTCCACCATTGGAGATTCTATCTACAAAATCACGCCATTGCTTGACATCTGGTTTCTTGGCTTTCAGGCCCAATCGTTTCTCTATTAATTGAGGCAATCCTTGTTCCAGGAAAAGTAGAGGAACCTCATAGATCGTTTTGGCATCTGGAGCTGAGATGACCGCTTCTCTGGGAATATCTGCAAAAAATGCAATTTTAGCTGCAATATCCTCATCTAGGACCTCATTACTTCTTCCTACTATAACATCGGGTCTAATTCCAAGCCCCTGAAGCTCTTTGACGGAGTGTTGTGTTGGTTTTGTTTTCTGCTCACCTACAGCTCCTACAACAGGTATTAGTGTGGTATGAATAAACATCACATTCTCACGCCCTTCCTCACGCCCTAATAAACGGACAGCTTCCATGAAAGGCATGGATTCGATGTCCCCAACCGTTCCCCCTAGTTCTACCATACATACATCGGCTTCAGCATTCTTGGAAGCATTCTTTACTCCATCGACAATCTCCCTGACAACATGCGGAATAATCTGGACAGTTTGGCCTAGATAGTCGCCATGACGTTCTTTTTCTATGACCTTTTTGTAAACTTTTCCAGTGGTTATATTGTGTTCCGAGGTTAGATTGCAACGTAAAAATCGTTCATAATTTCCAAGATCCAAATCAACCTCTGCACCATCCGTCATTACGAAGACTTCACCATGCTCATATGGGTTCATGGTTCCGGCATCTACGTTCAGATAGGGGTCAATTTTTACGGCAGTTACTTTGTAGCCAGCACACTGTAACAATAGGCCTGTAGACGATGATGTTACTCCCTTTCCTAGACCTGAAAGGACTCCGCCAGTCACAATTATGTACTTCATTCAACTCAACGGGCTAATATATGTCCACAGGCCACTATAAGGCCGTCGGTCAACTTAAACCCCTTTTCTCATGTTCTTTCGTGGCTTCATCAATCTACAAACATAGTGATAATGTCTTTTGGTTCGATGTAATGCCCCGAGGGGAGGAGAAATTCGTCTCCGTTTACATCATCATCGATGAAAAGATCGCACTCATAGAGACCGGTCCCGCCAGTTCAAATGTTAATTTGCAGAATGGTATCGAAGCAGCAGGAATAAATCTGAAGGACATAGATTATATTATTCCAACGCATATCCACTTAGACCATTTTGGAGGGGGAGGACACATAATGGATTTGTGTTACAATGCCCAAGCTGTCGTACATCCCAAAGCCTACAAGCACGTTTCTAGGATTGATCGTTGGTGGGAAGGTAGCCTGGACTTTCTGGGTGAAATCGCAGAACTTTACGGAAAGCCCAGACCGATTTTGGAATCAAGATTGATTTCAGCAGATGAAGGTTATGTTCTGTCTCTTGGCCAATCAAATTTAAGGGCATTGCACACTCCTGGTCATGCACCTCATCACATAACCTGGGTCCATGGCGATGAGGCTTTTGTTGGTGATTCTCTAGGCCTTTGGTATTCAGATTTGAACGTATCTTTTCCAGTCACATCAGGTTATTACCGTCACGATCTGGCATTGGATAGTATAGATAGAACGTCTTCACTGGATTTGAAATTTCTTCATCACACCCATTTTGGCCCCCGCCCTGCAGAAGGTGCTCTGGAACAAGTCAAATCTGAATTTGAGATTTGGATGAGTACGGTTGAGGAGGGTTATAGGAAGAATCTCTCATCTAGGGAAATAGTGAAAATTTTATTTGATACTAGGTCTGGACTTAAACAGACAGATATGAGTCACGGAGTTCATCAAACAGCTACTCATTTAGGGTCGGTCGAAGGAATGTTGAATTGGTTAAGGAGAAAGGATGCGTAACGTAGATAGGCTTCCCAAAATAAAATCACGGCCATTCCCACACGTGGTTGTAAAGAACTTTCTTGATCCTCCTACGTTGGATCTGGTGATTGATGCCTTAGCTGGTCTGGAATACGACTTCAAGGAGTCAGACCTCTTTAGTTATTGGGCAAGTATAGAACTGACCGATATTAATCATCCTGCAATCAATATACTCAGAGACGATTTAGGAGGCGAGATTTGGCGAAAGAAGGTTGCTGAATCGTTCAAGGTAAAGAAACTTTCAAGCATAGATATGGCGGCCTACGTTTACGGCCTGGGTGATTTCTTGCTTCCTCACGATGATCAGGTAGAAGGGCGAATAATAGCCTACAGTTTACACCTAACTTCAGAAATTACTGAGGAAATGGGCGGCGCTCTAAATATATTCAAGGCCAATGATGTAGGTAAATCAAAATTGGTCGATAGTATAATCCCTGAATACAATTCTTTAATCATGTTCGAGGTCTCAGATAGTTCTTGGCATCAAGTAAGTGAGATTATGCTGGATATCCAAAGGCTGACAGTGACTGGGTGGTACCATGGCTGAGATTAATTTCTATTATCTGGAAAAGCCCACTCTCTCCAATCTTAAGAGAATTTTTAATTCGGGAGACATTCCCTTTATCCGTTTGTCAAAGTTCCTTGCCCCCGTCCCGATAGGATCCAAACCTAAATTTAATAGAAAAGAGAAGATTGGTTACTATAAGCGACAAGAGGGTTCTGCAATCCTAGATGACTTTTGGAAGTCATCTGAATTCATCCAGTTTCTTGAAGCCAGTACAGGATTAAAACCTAAATTCAGGGAAGCTAACAACATTTGCTATTCGGCTGGAGATTATTCTCTCTTGCATACAGAGGAATCGGAACCCCAAAGACTGACAGTTACCTATGATTTTACCAAAAGCTGGAAACAAGAATGGGGAGGTTATGATCTCTATACTTCACCGGAGAACGATCCCCTGATCTGTAATAGAGATCCTGGTTCTTTGATGGTCGTTAAACTCGAGGAAAATGATTTGTCTTGCACACAGTATGTAAGCCAGAAGGCCGTTTCAGTGGCCCAGATGGACCGAATAGTCTATGATTTAGATTGAATACTCATTTTTGAGTATATACACAATTATTTAATGCAACTATCAAAGTTAACTTCAGCGAGGGATTAAAATAACGATAAACGATAGTCTATTGCCGGTTGAAGATATTGCGAAAGTACTGGATAAAGGTGAACCGATTTTAGTCTTTGACGATTCCGAGCGCGAGGGTGAAACGGATATTTTCTTTTCCGCTAAACATGTTACTCCTGCCAGTGTCCGTTTCCTCAGAAAACAGGGTGGAGGAATGGTATTTCTGGCATCTGACTACGCAGCATCAGAAAAACTCGGTTTACCTTTTACTCAGGACTTGTACCGTTCTGTAACCCATGATTCCGGAGAATTTGATTTATT
>DAXQ01000035.1:0-14286 GCA_002506485.1 Euryarchaeota archaeon UBA136
GCAGCTAATTCCAGTTCTTCCTCCACGATATGACATGCTTGACGTACTATTTCTGTTCTCTCGGGCGTAGCCTCACCGATTACCCTAACCGCTAGCCCAGGTCCAGGGAATGGCTGCCTGTTCGATACTGAAACTTCTAAGAATTCAGCCAAAGAACGAACTTCGTCCTTGTACAACTCCCTTATTGGTTCACACAGTGCCATTTCCATGTCCTCTGGAAGGCCACCAACATTATGATGTGATTTTATCGTATCACGCATTCCACCACCAGATTCTATCCAATCAGGGGCAATTGTTCCCTGAATCAAGAATTTGCCACCATACTTGCGCGCTTCCTCCTCGAAAACTCGAATGAACTGTTCCCCGATTATCTTACGCTTCTCTTCGGGATCGATGATACCCTTCAATCCGTTGTAAAAACGTTCCGACGCGTCTACAATCTGGTGCTGAACGCCCAGATCTTTCAGCATAGATGATACAAACGCAGATTCTCCCTGACGCATGTAGCCCGTGTCCACATAGATTGCCAATAGTTTATCTCCCACAGCCTTTGACGCCAAGGCCGCTGCCACAGTAGAATCAACACCACCTGAGGCTGCAATAATGGCCTTGTCTGTCAATTCTTTCTCTAGGCTCTGTACTGCCTCTTCGGTGAACTTAGCGGGGTCAAAAAATGACACAGATTACCACTTAGAAAGGCCTATAGGACGGTATCGCTACAAATCCTATTTAGGAGGCTCCTAATCCTTAGATATGGCTCATGAATTGGTCTGGCTGGATTTGGAGATGACGGGTCTTAATCCAAAACGACATCGAATTATCGAGATTGCTACCGTAATAACCGATTCCGAACTTAACATCATTGCTGAGGGACCTGAACTAGCGATTCATGCAAATGATACAATCCTAAAGAGAATGAATGATTATGTACATGAGATGCATCAACGTTCGGGACTTTTGGACAAGGTGAGAAACAGTAAAATTACCATTGAGGACGCGGAAAAACAGACCTTGGAATTCATTGATGACCATATAGAACCAAAATACAGACCGCCTCTCTGTGGAAATTCCATCGGGACTGATAGAAGATTTCTGGACGCGCAGATGAGTACCCTCGAAATGCGTCTGCATTACAGAGTCGTAGACGTTTCCTCCATCAAGGAACTGGTCATGCGCTGGAATCCTGAATTGGTGGGAGAAATGCCTGCCAAACTGGAAACACATCGTGCACTTGATGACGTTATCGAATCTATTGAAGAATTGAAATTCTATCGAGAGAAAATCTTTAGATAATGGACGGGAAAAATGTTCTGGTCACAGGCGCCAATGGACACATCGGATTTGCCCTTTCGAAAGCACTTGTAGAGAGAGGATACAATGTACGGGCATCGGTAAGGAACAAGACTGATCCCAACCTTGTTTCCCATCTGTCGTCACTGGATGTTGAGATAGTTGAATTGGACCTTATGCAACCCGAGACCATCGAGACTGCAATGAATGGTATCGAAGGCCTGTTCCAAGTGGCTGCTGTCTACAAGAGCTGGGCACGGGACCCAGAAGAGGAGATAATCAATCCATCTATCATAGGTGGTATTAACGCACTCAAAGCAGCACGGAACGCTAACGTAAAGAAAGTGATCTTTACTTCCAGTACTGCAGCAGTTGGAAGAAGCGGTCCAGGAGGCAGGGCATTGACCGAAGCGGACTGGAATTCAGCATCGAAGCATCCCTATTCCTATGCCAAAACTGAAGCTGAGAGGAGGGCTTGGGACTATGCAAAAGCAGTGGATATGAATGTCGTGGTTATCAACCCCACGGCCGTGATAGGACCCTATTTTCACAGACACACACCTAGTACCTTATTATTCGACAAAATACTGAAGGGTGAACTGAAATCCCTGCCTCCCCAGACCTTTGGATATGTAGATGTAAGAGATGTAGCACTGGGGCATATACTCGCTTATGAAAACGTGAATGCCGAAGGGAGACATATCCTTTGTACACGGTGTGTTGATGGTTTTGAACTAATGGACCTTATTGAGGAAATAGATCCTGAACTGAAACTGCCCCGGAAAATAGAACCGATGTGGAAAATCAGACTATTTGCCAGATTGGAAGCTACACGAGCAATCTTCGGCCATACCCCAAGAATTACACCACAGACTGTAAAGGAATATCTAGGGAAAATAACCAACTATGATTCCAGCAAGGCCAGAGGAGTCTTAGGTTGGAACCCAATGGATCTCAAAGATTCGATTCGGGATACCATGAACTGGATTAGGCACAACTTGAGTTAATCAAGGGACCTGACACACCAACATCCTGGAATGGGTGTCAATACGATTTACACGCTCCTCGCTTATCAATTCCAGACTGCATTCTTCAATCAGTTCCTTGAAATCCACATGTTTTCCTAAGCCTAGGCGCTTCCTGAAAGGATTCCAAGCTCCACCTATTATTCCTTTTTTTTCCTTGTAATGGTTTACAATGACAATCAAGCCTTGAGATTTGGTAACTCGTTTCATCTCCATTAAGACAACATCAGGATCTGCAACCACGGCTAATGCATGGGCCGCAACGGAATGATTAAATTGATTGTCTTTAAACTCAAGATGATGAGCATCCATCTGTTGAATGTTTACGTCTGCTTCAACTTCGCCTTTTTCCATTCTTTTTCTAGCTTTCACCAACATAGGCTCACTGTAATCGATGGCCTCGACCTTCACAAAAGCAGGATAATGTTTCAAGGATACTCCAGTTCCTATGCCCACCTCAAGCACATAATCACCTGATTTCAGATTTAGAGGAGTGTACATCTTGGAATGACCATCTGCAAACGACGGGGCCATGAAACGGTCATAGATAGGTGCATAGAGCCGGTAAATTCCATGCCTATGCTTCCGTTTGCTTTTTCCCACGAAGATTCAATAGGTCATGGGTTTAAACAATTAACAGACAATCTACCTTGACTTTACTTGGAATAAGACATACCAGAAGCCAATCAGTCCAACTAATATAATCGTCATCGCTCCGAAACCCGGATCTGCTCCATTCCACGAAGAAGTATCTGCTAAGGTTCCATCCCCTCTAGTCGAAATTTCCCATACGAAATAAGCTGAAAAAAATGACATGCCGAAAATGAAGGAAGCAATAATTGTCTTGACATGTGAAGAGAGGGTCTTTCCGGTTGCATAGTACTCAAATAACGCTGAACCAAAATAATTATTGGTCAGGGACCAGCGGAACAGTTTTTCACTTGATAGCGAGAACAAGAATGCTGCAGGGACTGCCCAGGAGACTGTAGGCCATCCGGGAAGCCAGATTCCAATAATTGCAAATAAGACAAAAAATGATCCCAGAGTTACATATATCTTGCTTCGCAGGGGGCTACTATGTACAAAGTAGGTGTCAACAATCTCATCTATAGATTCTAGTCGTTTCACAGGTTCTCCAACACGGTCATTGAAAATTCTTAATCCGAAATAAAGATGTAGTTTAAACCAGTGCCCCTTATCGTATTTTGTTGCATACATAATGGTCTCTTATACTATAATGACGATTTGGTGTTAAAATCTATTAGCCAATTTAAAAAACCCCCCTCGTTAGCGGACCATGAAGCACGTAGTATCCATTGAGGATTTGGACAATAAACGCATTATGGGCCTCCTCAAGCGTGCGAAGCAATTGGTCCCTGTTGCTGAAGGAAAGAAAAAGTCAAAGGCTTTGGATGGGAAAATCCTGGCCACCTGCTTCTTTGAACCTTCGACCAGAACCAGATTGTCCTTTGAGAGTGCAATGCAAAGGCTAGGTGGAACTTGTATCGGTTTTGCTGATCCATCAGCGACATCGCACCTCAAAGGGGAAACACTGCTGGATGCGATTCGAATGGTTGCTGGATACTCTGATGTTATAGTCTTGAGACATCCACACGAAGGGTCTGCAAAGCTGGCCTCGGAAGTGTCGGAAGTACCTGTCATAAATGGGGGGGATGGAGCAGGACAACACCCGACACAGACATTACTTGACTTGTTTACTATCAAAGAAGAAATTGGTAAACTGGAAGGACTAAATGTAGGAATGTTGGGAGACCTAAGGTATGGAAGGACCGTACATTCACTCTCACAAGCACTTGACCGTTTCAAAGCCCAATTCTACTTCATCTCCCCTA
The DNA here is from genome assembly GCA_002506485.1 of Euryarchaeota archaeon UBA136. Taxonomy (GTDB): domain Archaea; phylum Thermoplasmatota; class Poseidoniia; order MGIII; family CG-Epi1; genus CG-Epi1. The sequence continues at coordinate 4,169 of DAXQ01000035.1, forward strand.
AGACTCTAGGAATGCCCACACATGTGACTGACGAATTACAGAATGACTGGTCGACACATAAAAATCTAGATGAAGTCTTAGGAAAATTGGATGTTCTTTATGTAACGAGAATCCAAAAAGAGAGATTCCCTGACATTGAAGACTACAAAAGAGTGGCTGGTGCCTACCGAATCAATGCTGAAATATTACAAAAGGCAAAACCAAAAATGAGGATATTGCACCCTCTGCCAAGAGTGGATGAGATATCAACTGATGTTGATGGAACCAAGCATGCAGCTTACTTCAGGCAGGCATTCAATGGCGTACCTGTAAGGATGGCCTTGTTAGAACAATTAATGGGTAAAAAGAAATGAGCGAGAACCTTCTCAGAGTTCAACCTATACGCAATGGAACTGTTATAGATCACATAAAACCGGGTAGAGGAAGAAAAATCTTGGAGGTGCTAGGCTTGAGCGGTAGTGGAACTACTATCAGTTTATTGATGAACGTTCCTAGTAAAAAACGAAATAGAAAGGACATAATCAAGGTTGAAGACCGTGAACTGAGTGAAAATGAGACTGAGAAACTAGCGTTGCTGTCTCCCAATGCAAGGGTTAACATTATTCGAAATTATGCTGTAGCTGAGAAGAAGAAGATAGAAATTCCTAAGGTGATTTCAGGCACAGTTCGTTGCCCAAACGATAATTGTATTAGCAATAATGAAAGAGGAAGCTCGACTCATTTCAAACTTCTGGATCACAAGAGCCTCAGAATTCAATGTATCTATTGCGGACGTAAAATAGACGAAGATAATATAGAATTCATTTAGTACGTTATTATCGTACCAGCATTTCCCTCAAAAGCATCCATAACCTTGGAAAGGGATGTGATGATTGCAGTCTGATTCTCGGACCTTACAAAACCAAGGGCCGCCGAGACCTTGGGTCCCATTGAACCTGAAGGGAATTCACTATCATCATGATACTGGCGCAAGGTAGTTGTGTCAATATGCCCTAGTGGTTTACGCTCGGGACCGACCCAAACATTCTCCACATCTGTCGCTATGACCAGATGGGTGGCATTGAGTCTGGTCGCCAGAATACCAGATACCAAATCCTTGTCAATCACGCCCTCAACACCCTGCCAACCTTCAGAATTCTGGATAACAGGGGTACCGCCACCGCCAGCAGTTACACAGAGCATACGATTTTCGAAAAGAGAGCGAATGGTCTCCAATTCAATCACTTCAATAGGTTTGGGGGAGGGGACTAGACGGCGGACTCCTTTTTCGGTCTGGGTGACGATCCAGTCTTTATCTTCCAGTTCTTGTTTTACATCCAGGTTGAACCATGGGCCTACGGGTTTGCTGGGATTATCAAAAGAGGGATCATCAGATTCAACCTTCACTTGTGCCAGCATAGTCATCACCTCACGCTCACTCTCATTTTTCCTTATTAGATTTCTAAGAGTACGTTCCAGAAGATAGCCAATTCCTCCTTGTGTATCTGAGACAAGGTAGTCCAATGGCCTAGGCGGTGTTTGGGGAATTCCAGCCTCAGCACGGAGCAAAGCATTTCCCACTTGTGGACCATTACCATGTGTCAATAACAACTTCTCCCGACTAATCAATAGTGGTAATATGTGTGATAATGATTCCAGAGCTCTAGCTGATTGGGATTCTACAGTTCCATCATCACCTGACTGAAGGAGGGCATTACCTCCAATAGCCAAGACGACGCGCATCAAAACCTGTCGTCAAGTTCTCCGGACTTGATGGATGCCTGAATCTCTTTTGGATCCTTGCCTTCACAAGTCAGTCCCATGGACTTGGCCACTCCAAGAATCTCTGATGCCATGGCCTTGATGTCTCCACCAGTCAGACCTGGGCCTTTCTGCTTGGCAACTGTAATTGCCTGATCCAGTTTCATATCAGCTGCAACAACAGTTCCAGCCTCGCCAGAACCCTTGTCAATCCCCAGGACCTTCTTTATCAGGGATGAGGCGGGTGGCGTTCCAACCTCTATCGTAAAACTTTTGTCGTCCGCAACCTTGACTTTAACGGGCACACGCATACCCTCCATAGCTTTGGTCTTGGAATTTATCTCATCAATTACTTGTTTGACATTAACTCCTGATGGTCCTAATGAAGGTCCTAATGGTGGACCTGCGGAGGCCTTACCTGCATTAACCAGAGCTTCAACTGTTTCGCCCATCAATTAACGTCCTTTTCCAGCACCCTTACGTGATCTCCTCGAACCGTAATTGGAATTGGGACCATAGCTTCGAATAACTCCACGGTAACTTCTTCCTTAGCCTGATCAATACGCTGTACTCTTGCCTTTTCTCCCTTGAACGGACCTGCGATAACTTCGACGATATTGCCTTCCTCAATACCTGAGACGGCGGGTGGTGGTGTAAGATGCGGTTTCAACTCTTCTAAAGTTGTGGTTCCAAATGTATCCGGTTCTTTGGAACGGCCATAACCCTTACCTCTGTTCATAACCATGCCTCTGGCATGCGTCAGCCCCTTCAGATTATCACGAAGGGCCTCGGGGCTATTGGTTTCCACGAATATGAATCCCCTTAACTTAGGTGGTGCAAGGATAGAAAATATCGGTGCCCCACTACGCCTTACCCTATCTGCGAGCCTCTCACTGGCTGTTCTCTCATGACCAATTTGAGACTTCATCACATATATCTCGGTATTTGATGAGGGTGTATCTAACGAGACTGTCTGTTCTTCTTCTTCCTGTTCTTCGATAAATCTTGCCATTTTATCTAAATCCCCAGTAAATCTGAAATTATAGGTGGAGCCTTGAGCCATATAAAATAGACCACGAAACCAATGGCTCCAACAATACCAATCCCGATGCCAACAACCCATGAACTTTTGACGAACTCGTCAGAGGTTGGTTTACGGGCTAAACGCAGGACTCGTCCATACTGACCTCTGCCAATGCGCTTGAAACGCTCCTCAAGCCTTTGTTGCGTTTGCCATACTTTGTCGATGAAACTCATAGGGCTATTGTACAAATTCGATGCCGTATCTGCCTTGCAGTTCGTCATCCACTCCCGGTGACGGTCCCAATATCTGAGAAGATTTGACACCAGTAACTACAAGCATCACACGGACTTGATGCTCGAGAGTAGAATCTATCGAAGCTCCCCAAATTATTCGGGCTTCTTTATTAATCTTACTATGTACTTCTTTCACCACTTGATGTGCTTCTTCGAGAGTCATATCATCACCTCCGGTGACATTAATCAACGCTCCCTTGGACTGATCGATTTCCAATTCCAATAGAGGTGATGTCAAGGCAGCAGTCACGGCGTCAGTGGCTCGATCAGGTCCTTGTCCTTCACCCATACCAATCATAGCCACACCTCCTTCATACATGATCGAACGCATGTCTGCAAAGTCTATATTGACCAAACCACTATGTGACGTTATCTCCGACATACATTTGATTGCATTGGCCAAAATCTCGTCAGCTTGTCGGAAGGCCTGATCCAAAGGTAATTTTGAAATATCATCCTGTAACAATTTATCATTCGGGATAACAATAACCGTATCTGCTTCTTTTCTCAGTTTTTCAAGGCCCAGTCGAGCATTACTCATTCTTCGGGCGCCTTCATTACTGAAAGGCAATGTGACGATCGCGATTGTAAGGGCACCACGTTCCCTAGCCAATCCTGCAATAACTGGGAGTGAACCCGTACCTGTACCGCCACCAAGTCCTCCCGTCAGGAACACAATGTCTGCTCCGTGACAGGCATCCAGAAGTTCAGTTCTGGCCTCCTCGGCTGCAGCCTGGCCTTTTTCAGGTTCTGAACCAGCACCAAGTCCTTTGGTCAGTACCTTACCTATCAACAACCTATGTGGTATAGGCGTATTCAGTAGGTGTTGGGCATCAGTATTGACGGCTAATAGTTCGATGGTGGTCAAACCTTCTTTGTAAAGTCGGGTTAGTGTGTTATTTCCAGCTCCTCCACTACCTACAATCAGAATATTCGTCTTTAACTTGGATACTAGAGCCTGAAGCTCGCTCTCATCGGTCTCTCCCTTAAAACCAGCCTCATCCGCGATGGTCTCCTGCAAAGACTCCTCACTCATCTTCACATCGAGATTGATTCTCTATATAAAATCAATCTATTCTATTCAACTAATACCTTATTTATAGAGACGGTTTCTCAATGCTAATCATGAGGAAATCAGCTTTCAAATTGCTGAACCGAAAAAGGGTACTTACTGTTTCAGTGGTGACGATTCTGATTCTGCAGGTGGTTATTGTCCCCATCTCCTCTGATTCACCGACAATAACGGTTGATTATGGCACAGCTCAGGAATTGGATACTTTCTTTCAAAGTGTAAACCAAAGAAATGACGAGATAAATGAGACTGTATTTGAGGATTTGAACTTCCTGAGATCGATACATGAAGGAAATGCGCTTGATATTTCATTGTTAGATAATCGAGAGATTCTTCTGAATGCCAAAGATGAAAGTGAAGATGTGAATGCTAATATCACTCATGAAACGGTGATCTACGACTATTCGCAAAGAGGTCTAGAGCCAGTAGATGTGAACGATCCTGAACCAATCAGGGCAGATATCATTGAAACCATGCTGAGTGAAACTGACTTTTATCAGGATTCATTTCTGGGAACCTTGGCATCAATATTTACCGAAACGTACCTGATTTACTGGGCCTATGATGCCAATGGAAATGGAAGGATCGATGTAGGGGGCTGCGGTGAAGGTACACCCGAAAATGAGAGTTGTGAAGAGGGAGTCGAGGAAGCGACCCTGATCAGTACTATCTTCGGTGCTTCGGCGAGCCTGATGGCAGTCTGGTTTGAAGCGCTGGGGCTAGAAGGGCCAATTGTCTTTTTCCTTGAGTCCCTCTTAAATGGTCTAGATGAAAGCGATGCTGCATGGGTTCCAATCGATGTTGATGAGGATGGGGGGAATGATATCCGAGCCAGATTGATACCTGTTATCAACGATTTCTTCAATGATGAAACTGACATCAATCCCTTGGATGGTGATGTTGGCATAGAGGCCAATGTAGGCATATCATTTGAATTCGAGGAACTGAATGATGATCTGAACCAGACTCTCGATGTAGCTATTGTAAGGGGAATAACCTACACTCAGGAAACGGAGGACGATTCAGGAGACGAGACTTATGTCTGGGGAGTAAACACCCAATTTCCTGCAAATGAAATTCCAGATACATACAATCTGACTGTGATTATTGAAGAATTCATCTTTACCATCGGACCTGACGGTGGAGGCATTGGAATAAATCCAGGGGATGTTGATTACGTCAATGCACCATACGAGATAACTGTCGAAATGAATAACAAGACCGAGGAGCCAAACAACAACGGAATAGACTCTCTTGATGTGACCATAGGGTATCTGAAGTATAACTGGAGCAGTGGGACCACGGCCAATCCTGGTGACGCCCTAGAGGAGATAACATTTATCAAAGTCGATCTCAACAACCCACGTGGTAAAATACCTCAGAAAATCAGTGTAAGAATAGTCTCGGAGACCATACAGAACAACGTTGAAAGGGATGCTATAGAGGTTTACGCACGTCCCTCAGAAACAACCTCGCCAAGCGAAACCAACAAGAAGTTCAATCTGGGATTCCAGTACTATGAATACAATCTTCATCCTGATGAAGGTGAGGACACGTTCCTTTCACATATAGTCGCTGATATCACTGGTGTCCCGGTATGTTCTATCAAAGAATCAGGAGAAGAGGTATGCTTGGATGAACTCAACATGCAGAATGCTGCATTTTGGCTGGAGGTCAGGAACGAAACCACCGCTGATAGAAATTGGACCGTTGTGGAATTTCATGCCACGGAACCGATTGATTCGATTGTATATGGAGACTATGAATACTATACTGAGGATGGCAGAGGAGCTACCTGGTCGGACCATGACTATCGACTGTTCACAGGTCTGGAAATTCAAAACATGCCAGAAAGCCTAGTCCTTGAAGGCAACCTAAAACTGGATGAGACTGGAGGGTCCAATATTCCTATCAATAACGATGACGAGGATTTGAATGCCAATCTGGTAGGAGGATTCATAAGTGATGTTCTTCTGGGATTGGCAGGCAGAATCGTTTACATTGGAGATTTACTGAGGTCAATTCCAAAGGCCGTACTGCAATCGACCATCGGTGAGGGAGATGGTGAGGTTGCTGCCAAGATTAGGAATAGACAGAACAAACCGACCTACATTGATCATCTATTCATCTATCTGACAAGTGACCGATATCTGGAAATGAACGATGGGAGTAATGATGATTATTTTGCTATCTACAATGAATCTGCGTATCTAGATGCGAATTCTCCAAGTAATCGGTCTGCCGTATCATTAAAGAATCAGGATTACAGTTTTAGTGCTAGGATAACTGATATCGGTGACATTGATTTCTACTCGAGGAGTGGTATCACTAATATATCTATATCGATGAAGCCTGAACGGGAAAAGCCGTTCCGCATCTATTTCGAAGGAATTGATGACCTAGGAGAAACCTCTCACTGGGCTAACATCACACTCAGTAATGTTCCGACCAACACTACTTTCAATGTAGATAATGGGAACCTAGTTTATGCTGGTGGGGTGGATAGTGATGAAATAATAGAGCATATCACGTTCACCAGTTTCGCAACTGGAATTTACTCATATGTAAGGCTGGAACATTTACCGGGTTCGGCCGAGATTGTGAGTGCAGATGGTAATCTAAGACTCATAACTGACAGCTGGTTCAACTTTACTTTTGCAATTACCAATGTAACTGAGAATGAAAAGGCCACGGTATGGATATGGAATCATTCAGACTACAACGGAAGTTCCGTGATGCTGTACCAGAACAATATGGGATTGGGGAATGAAACGGCTAGTCTGGCAGGCAATCTCGTCTGGCTACAGTCACTGAGACTAGATGATGATGGAGGTGGTGAACTAGCTGATTTCAAAATAAACCATATGAAACCAGTGCAATTCAAGGTAGGGGCTGTGGATGATACCTCGTACGAAGAAGATTATAGAGGTCTGAATGCTTATGTCTTTATTGATTCTTTACCTGCCGAGATTATAGTAACGGTTCCTATATTCGACACGGGAGGTATCATCAGTAGCGATGCGAGAGAGGTGAACGATCTTCAGGATGTTGCAAGATTCATCGAGGCCCTATCTGATATCGGAACAGCTTTGGTCAACGCCGTGGCAGGACTCTCAGTTAACCTCGTGACAAATGTGGAATCATTTGAAACTGTTGCCAGATTCCTTTATAACATGGAGGAAGAAGTCGCGATTACTGCATGGGTGGATAAAGGAAATATTGACTTACTCGATAAAGAACCAAAGTGGGTAGAGGGACTCTGGTCCAGTCAAAAGGATGTTGAAGGAGGAACCATTCTAGGTGCTAGAGTACTGCTTAGAGGATTGCCACAAGCAGTTGATGTAAATTATACCTCTAAAGGAGACAAGATAGACCTTGAACTAAGCTTGGAGGATTTCAATTACAGGGATACTGTAGACTATGTGATATTCAGGGAAGAAGGAATAATCGGGCCCAGAGTAACGGCATTCATTGAGGAAATACCAGTAGGACTTGATCTCGAACTAAAGGCTGATCTGATCGTGAACGGTACTGTAGATAACTTGACCTTGAAGGGTGATTTGAATTTGACCACAGACCAACCAGTAGGACCTATCTATCTGGTTATTGAACAACTGGAGGATGACAACCCGTATCGAATTGAGGTTGCGATTCCAAAGTTACCCAGCAGTATGGCCATTGGTATGAACATTCATGATGACCTCCTTGAATTCAATATAACTGCAAATATGCCCATAGATGAAGTGGTTCTGGAAATCGAACTGGGAGACTCTGCTGGACTAGAAAGCAAATGGGTCGAAGGGATTTCACTCGATATGTCCGATGAAGGAGGGATGAGCATGAAGGCATATCTAAGAGGCATTTCACCAAAAATAGGCGTCAAAATTTGGGACCCTGTGGATGAAGGGGCAAAGGTTGATGTGCTTCTTGAGAACTTCAACAACGATTCCCCAGCCATGGAAATGTTATTGATCGATGTAAACAATTTTGCGAACAAGAGCATCCTGATGAGGATTGATGAACTTCCCGAGAACTTTGACATGAACGCATCTATCTTCCTTGACGATCAGGATTACGAAGATGCTCCGATAATAGGAAATATAACCGTGGAATCCAACAAGGCTCTTGGTTCAATCTATACCTTAATCGAAGAAGATACTACTGGAAACAAGCTAGAGCTGGCTGTTCCGGATCTCCCTGAAAAAATGAACCTGGATGTCAGTCTGGGCGATGACCTTGACATTGATTTTAGTTCATCCAGTGCCCCCTCAAAGATAATACTTGCAATTGACTCTGGTGACACTTCTGACATCAATGCGGAATGGACTCATGGAATCACGTTGAAACAGACAGATGCTGGCGATTCTCTCAGATTGTATCTTGAAGGAACAGTGACGTCTGCAAAACTCAAAGCGGAATTTGGGGAACCCGACAAGATAAGTCTGGAACTAGGTGACTGGTCCCCTGAAACACCATGGATCTCACTCGATCTGGATCGTGGAGAAAATGAAACAGGAATAGAATTATTCTTGGATGAGGTCGGCATGAACAATAACATTGAGGCCTTCTTCCAGACGGGTAAAAGCGAGACCAGGGAACTGGATGCCATATTTGATATACATCAGACTGGGGGCATAGGTAGCTCCTATCTGAGAACTCATAACCAGACACGCCCGTCCATGAATGAAGTGTACTTCTCGAAGGTTCCAAAAGACCTTCGTTCTGACATAATTGTCGGCAAGGAGATAGACATTATCTATGAGGCAGATGGTCAAATGGATTATATCTGGGTCAAGACCGCAAACCGGGATTATGGAAAGTGGCGATCTGCTCAAGCCATTGTACACGATGTTCCGGAATCCTTTCACATGGGAATAAATCCCAATTATGAATTTGATATGGATCAGGCATTTATATTTCAAGGATTTCCCGATGTGTTTGTTACAACCAGTTCGCCTCAAATTGACATTCTACTGAAGGTTGATGAGGGATACACGGGAGGGCATTCAGGAACACTGATGGATGTCACAAATGTTGGTGACAACACGACTATGAGGTTAGAAGGAATCAATTACATCATTGATTCGCCAGAGGGAATCGAAAAAGCATACATGCAGGTTACAAATTCTCCTGCAACGCCAGAATTTTATCTGGATTACATGGTGATCTATGCAAACGATGTCAAACATGTCGAGATAAAGCCAAACCAAATCTTTGGACTTTATCCGGTATTTGAACTAGCGAACGCAGATGGGGGAGAATTATCATTCGCGATAGGGGGGGAACTCAAATTGGGCCCCATCAAGCTGAAGACTTCAGCAGTTCTAATGGATCTGCGTGTCAAGAGCGTCGGTGGACATCATATCCTACCTACTTGGCTAGGTGTGCAAAAGAATGGAATGGATACTGAACTAGGTGAAAATGAGAAGCATTATATTCTGCCCGAACCGGGTACAAGCTTCATCGCATCTCTGGAGGCCACCATATTATGATTCTTGGGCCTCAACAACGGAAAGTAATCATAAAGTTCGGAGTCGGGATTATGGCTTTGTTACTGGTATTTGTTTGTTATTCCTATGTCATACCTAGAACTGAAGTTGAAATCGATACCGTGTATCACAGTTCTTATTCGGCGCTCTTTGTGCAGTCAAAGATAAGCAACACAGGTACGAAACCGATTAGTAATCTGAAAATAAAAAGTTCCGTATGGAATGGTACTGAGATGTTAGAAACCGATACTCATTATCCGGGAGTTCTAAATGCTAAACAATCAGTTAAATTGCCACCCCTGATATTCGATGGGCCTCACTCTGATTCCTATGAATTATTGATAAACCTAGAATTCATAATTGATGGGGAAAAACAGACTTTAGCCTATAACTACGAGATAGCCGACTACGGAAATCTGGCCTGGCACGACCAGTACATGAGTTTCTGAGATAAAGAGCAACTTTATTATTTAGCTACTGCTTGGTAGAGAACTCGGACT
>DAXQ01000035.1:14619-19386 GCA_002506485.1 Euryarchaeota archaeon UBA136
CGGACTCAACCCATGCCCAAGCAAATTATTTCGGCTTCAGAAATGGAGCGTTATGGATATTGCCCTTTATCTTGGTACTTAGATTTGAGAGGTATTGATGCTGAAGGAGACGAGGTCAACACTGGAGTTGAAAAACACAAGGTGATAGGGGATTCTCTAAAGAATCTACTGGTCGAAGAGGAAAAGTCCAGGGAAACATCGACTACCTTGATGGTCATCGTAGGATTGATTATGACTGTGGTCACTATCGCTTTGATCATCCTATGGCTCTCAACAGACGTCTTGAGGCAGAACATGGGCGTCATACTCTTGATAATTGGAATTGGATGGATGCTGATAGCTGCTTTTTTCCTTTACAAATTACTACTGTCAACTGAAAAAATAGACCAATTACGTGATGATTATAACTTGGGTGAAGAAACCATTGAGACTCCGGACGGACTTACAGAAGAAACGCCTGTCCTAAAATCTAGAAAATACAATCTTGCTGGCAGACCGGATTATATGATAAAAGAAAATAATCTGAGAATTCCGGTTGAAGTCAAAACCGGAAGGCGACCCAAAGCTCCCTTCTTCAGTCATGTATTGCAAATTGGTGCATATTGTCTTCTGAGTGAGGAAACCTTTCGAACAAGTCCCAGTCATGGACAAATAAGATATGGTTTTGAAAACGAACCCCATAATGTTGAATGGGAACCTAAACTAAAAACGCTGGTTATTGAAAAGATAGAAGAGATGAATGATATTCGGGAGGGGAGGACAAAGGCCCATCGTAATCATAAACGAGTAGGAAAGTGCAATAGTTGTTCCAGAAGAAAGGGATGTCCCGAGAGATTGAGAAACTGATTTGAGTACTGGAACATATACTTATACATACGGGCTACTTGTAGCCGCCCTGTGATGATTCCAGTTAAGGTTGCTATTTCTGGCCAACCTGGCACAGGTAAAACCAGGACGGTCTTAAGAATAGCCCAAATGATTGAAGATAAATTCCAAATAGGTGGATTCACCACCCATCCTATTGAAGAAAATGATACGCTAATAGGCTACAATCTGAAAGACTACGTGACTGGGGAAGAAGAATTATCGGCATCAGTAAGATGGGATGTAAAACCTAAAATCCCTGGTAGAACACCTGAATCGACACCTCTGGGAATAAGGCTGGATGCTGTCAATAGAATAGCAACTGCTTCTGTTGCCAAAGCGATTGAGGAAGCAGACCTTATTCTAGTTGATGAGGTTGGAAAATTGGTATCTGAATCAAAGGAGTTCAGCGCTGTACTCAAAGAAGCGCTAAAGTGTGGTAAGCCGATGTTGATAACTATGCATAAAAGGTCCAGGAATCCTTTGCTACAGTCAATACGTAAGAGAGATGATCTAAGAACCCTGGAAGTTACACCCATCAACTCAGCGATACTACCCTCAAAAGCTGTCAATATCCTGAAGACCGGAATGGTGTGAAGGAATTTCGAGAGGGAAAGGCAATATTCAAAGCAAACCTCTCCGGTAAGGATAAAGGTCCGGGAAAGGCAAAAGGGGTATTCTATAATCCGGCCATGAGATTGAGTCGGGATTTGCATGTCACATTTGCAAAACAATTCGACTTTAGTGGTATCATGCTGGATGGATTGGCTGCATCTGGAATAAGAGGAATAAGGTTGAATCTGGAAGCAGGAGTGAATGTTGAATTCTGTGACAGCTCCCGGATGGCGACGGAGACAATAGCTGGGAATCTGGAGATGAATGGGATCAAGAGCAAAATATACAATGAACGCGTTGAAGACCTGTTACAAAATAGAAAATATGACTGGATCGACATTGACCCCTTCGGAACACCAGCTCCCTATCTGAAAGTGGCACTGAAAGGTTTGACGGATGGGGGAATACTAGGTATTGCAGCCACCGATACGGCGGTATTGTGTGGGGCCAAACCCTCAATTTGCAAGAAGAGATATGGTGCAGTTTCGATGAGAAGAGTTGCCGCCAAGGAAGTAGGAGTAAGAATCCTGCTATCTAGGATCCACAACATCGCCTCGGGGATGGACAAGGGAATCGAACCATTACTATGTTATTCGGAGGGACACCATTTGCGGGTTTTCGTACGACTTGGAGAAAGGAAGGATATCGCCCTGAAATGGATCACCAAAGACATGAGAATCGTGGATAGAGAAGAGAAAGATGCAGGTGGGCCTTTGTGGGTGAGGAAAATAATCAAAGCAGAACTGATACCAGAATCCCAAGATGGAGTACTGGGAAGACTTCTGGAAACACTTAGGGAAGAAGCGAATGGTCCTCCGGGATTGCATGACATAAACGATATTGCAAAAGCAGCGGAAATCGGACAAACGCCGCAAAGAATCAAAATTGTGGAAAGTATACGAAAATTGGGATCTTTTGCCAGCTCCAGTGTCTTCTCTCCACTTGGCATAAAAACTGATGCTCCCGAAGATATACGGAATCAGGCAGTGAAACTCGCCCAATCTTTATAATACCCCTTTGAGTCCGCGCAACCCCATGGAAGTTAGCGTAATTGATAAGTCAAAGAATGAACTGGAAATTGAGGTTCGAGGTGCCAATGAGACACTGTTGGGACCATTGATGAATCACACCTTGGCCAATCCGGATGTTGATTATGCTTCCTACTACATGGGTCATATTGTTCTGGACCATCCCAGATTCTACGTAAGAACCAAGAAGGGAACGCCTAAGAAAGCAATCAAAAAGGCCGTAGAGACCATTATCGCTGACATAAAGACCATTAGCGATAAAATAGCTTAGGAAAATGTCCTCACCGGCAAGACCGGAAGTTGGCAAGGAAGAATACCTTTCGAAAAGTAAAGGCATTGGGGGAAAACTGCGTAAGATTCCTGAAGATTTCGAGGTTCTGGAATTCATTGAAGCCAAGACCAAACCTCACTGGACCTGGGCCCGAGAGAACAAGGATGGAAGGCATTACATCGTTGAGATTACCTCGAAGAACTGGGACACTCACATGCTGGTCAAAGAATTGTCAAGACGATTGGGGATTGGACAAAGAGCCATCGGATTTGCGGGAACCAAGGACAAACGAGCAATCAGTACGCAATACTTCTCATTGATGGCATCAACTGAAAAAATAAAGAAACTTGAAATCAATAATGTAGATCTGGAATTAATGCATCGAACAATCAAACCCATCCGATTAGGCAACCTGGTTGGAAACAAATTCAAGATAAAAATCACTGGAACGGATGGAAATAAGAAGAAGATAAATGATATCCTTGGTCAATTGAATGGAGGATTCCCCAATTATTTTGGAATCCAACGTTTTGGTGCAGTCAGACCTATTACCCATCTAGTAGGCGAAAAGATAGTCAGAGGTGATTACCGAGGAGCTGTCTGGGACTATCTGACCAAAGATGGCTCTGACACCATGGGAGCAGAGGCCAGAGAATTCCTAAAGGAGAATAAAGACTGGAAGGCTGCACTGGAAAAGTTTCCCTATAATTTACTATTTGAAAGGCAGATAATTGGCCATTTGAGTCGAAATCAGGACGATTACATTGGGGCCTTAGGCCAACTTCCTGAAAATCTGTCGAAAATGCTGGTTCATGGTTATCAGAGTCTTATCTTCAACAGGGTTCTGGATCAGAGGATAAGGGAGGGTCTAGATATTCAAAGGCCCCTGATTGGAGATAATGTGATTCCTGCCGATAATTATGGCGGACCTGACCAAAGGAAAATAATCGAAGTAACAGAAAGAAATCAGGCGAAATTGGAGAAGAGGTGTGGCGAGGGAAAAGCATGGATTGCCGGACTTTTACCAGGTGCCAGAAGCGAACACACCGGTGGTGTACAAGGTGACATCGAAAAAACTGTGATGAAGGAGGAAAATATAGGATTCAAGGACTTCATTATCGAGGACATGCCGGAGCTGTCTTCCCTAGGAATGTATAGGCCCCTGCACCAGAATATCAATGAACTGGAATGGGAATTCGATGAACAAGGGAATCCGGTATTCAATTTCTGGTTATACAAGGGTACATATGCAACATCTTTTCTTAGAGAAATAATGAAATGTGAGGATATGAGGGCCTACTGATGACCGACGATACCTCCCCCAAATGCATAATCTTCGACTGTGACGGAACATTGGTTGACAGCGAACATGTAACAAATCAAATAATTGCAGAGATGGCTGGGGAATTGGGCATCACAATGACTGGCGATGAAGCTACTGCGACCTTTGGCGGCAAGACACTTGACTCCGTTCTCTACAAGATGAGAGAGTTGTCAGGCAAGGAGATTCCGGATGATTGGTTGCCAAGACTGATCAAAAAGGTCAGTGAGTCCTGGAAGACCGAATTGAATCCAGTCAATGGTGTAAGAGAGTTACTTGAGAATCTGAATATCCCTATCTGTGTAGCTTCCAATGGTGAACCTATGCACGTCAATCAATCACTCGAAATGACTGGACTACGTGGCTTCTTTGATGGGAACATATTCTGTGCTTCCGACGTAGGTGTTCCGAAACCAGCTCCAGACCTGTTCCTATATGCCGCCAAGAAAATGGGTTTCAAGCCCGAACAGTGTATTGTTATTGAGGATAGTATATCTGGTGTTATGGCTGCAAACCGTGCAAAAATCAAGGTCTATGGATTGGTAAAAATGTGTTCTGCTGAAGAACTCGAGAACGCTGGTGCAATACCCTTTACAAACATGCGGAATCTGCCTGCCCTATTAGGAATCTAAAATGAACTTAATGGACAAAATAGTGGTGGTAATGGT
>DAXQ01000011.1 GCA_002506485.1 Euryarchaeota archaeon UBA136
GTAGCAATCTTCGAATGGTTAATGGTATTCACCGCCCAGATCGGCTATTTCTATACTTTTAATCACGACCTAGAAGACGAATCGATAATAGATTAGTCACTGTGAACCCAACTTCTTTAGTCCACTGTTAATTCGATATTCATGGGAAAAGAGTCCTGGGCCAAGTACGGGATGGAAAAGGCCAAAAGCACGACGATGAAGTCTGGAGCATTTATGGAAGCCAAAGAGGAAGGTTTTGCAGCTGCAATTTCTGCACCGCTAGGTCCCGCCGGTAATCAAATTTTGAAGAATGCAGTAGATGGCATATGGTCTGAGGCTAGGAAGTTGACCGAAGAGGCAAGGCAAATATCGCTAACTGTTAACAATCAGAAATCGAAAGAGGAGAGAGAAGCAGTCTTGGATTTGACAAGAGAAGCTGCTAGAAAGGCAGGTCTACAGGCTGCGATTGCAGCCGGATGGGAACAAGGGTGGAAAGAAGGAGTTCTGAAACGAGATTCCGGAAAATCAGATTAATCTGAGTTGCATACTACTCAAATATCCGGACATCTTTATTTCTTTGATAACACGTGATAAGAATGAATCATTATCCAGAGCACCATCAATCTGGCTCTGTTCGATTGACAGACTTATGTATCTGGTTCTTCCCTGCCTTCCCAGACTGACCACTTTAGCATTGATTAGTCCTTGCATATCTAGTTCAGATATAATATGGCCAACCCGTCTTTGTGTCAGTTGCTCTACCTCGAACCGCTTGCATATTAGACTGTAGGTATTGTAGACCTCACCGGTTGTTTGCTGTCCGTTTTCTTTGGAGCCCCGGTTTAGGATAATACTTGCCAAAGTTACTTTGGGCTGTAGTGGTAGTGTTGAAATAAGGCTACGGACCAAATCATGTTCCATAACATTCTCTGCTTTGCTAACATACTCTACTGTTACGATTTCCTTCCCTTCCCTTTCGGCAATTTCTGCCGATATTCTAAGTAAGTCCAAGGCCTTTCTTGCGTCTCCATGTTCCAGTGCAGCTCTGCTGGAACAGTATGACAACACCAGTGGTTCAACTGCGCCTTCATGAAAAGCCATCTTTGCCCTTTGCACAAGTATATTCTCAATCTGGAGTGCATTGTATGGTGCAAATGTCAATGATTCTTCTCCCATTCTTGATTTTACTCTAGGATCAAGCCACGAAGTGAACTTCGTATCATTTGAAATACCGATGAGTGAAATTTTAGAATTGTCCAGATCCGAATTCAAACCGGTAAGGTGGTAAAGAATATCATCCCCACTTTTGCTTACTAGCGTATCAATCTCATCCAGAATTACGATTGCAATTCCACCATCTTCATCAGCCTTTTCTTTGAGTGCCGAATACACTTTGTCGATTCTCCAACCGGCATTTGGTACTTTGTCTTCCCAATCGTTGGAATAAGTCTTACCAATATTTGTTAGAATCCCATAGGGCGTGTTGGTCTGTTTACAATTAATATAAGCCGTATGAATCTTTTTACCCTCAGTTTCAGCTTTTGATACAATCTGTTTGCAAATAAATTTTGCGACGGCAGTCTTTCCTGTTCCTGTCTGCCCGTATATTAATATATTGGATGGCCGCGCACCATATAATGCCGGTTTCAAAATGTTTGCAACGTCGTTAATTTCGTTATCCCGGTGAGGAAATTCTGGAGGTATGTAAGTCGATGCCAAAGCCTCTCTGTTCCTGAAAATCCGCTCTTCCTGAATGAGCCTGTCAAAAACGTTGTTTTTTTCAGAATTTTGTTTCTTTCCCATAGATAATACACCTGCCATAAGCAGGGCCTTGAGTATAGCCAACCAGCTATAAATGCAAAGGGTCCCAAGCAATCTTTTTTTTGTTTTTAAAGCCAGATTTTCCAATCATTTTTTAATAGAATATAATCATTTTCAGTTTACATAGTTGCCATTACAAAAAGGGTTTTCTTCTCTCCCTAATAGGGTCGGACTTGTCAGTCAAAGAAAAGGAAGTTATTGCTTGGCTCTCAGAGCATAAATTAATGCCTTCTCCCGAGTTGGTAACTCATGTGGTTAACCATCCCGAGGGTCTGGTGCTTCTTGAGAAGTCGGTTGATTCCCTGGATGGGCCCAGATTATTCCTTAGTGTTTCAGATCTCATAGTTGATGAACGTCCTGAACCTCCCAAGCCCATAAGCCGCCCTAAAGTTACCAACATCCCTCCCGTAATAATCGAGAGGCAGATTAACAAAAGTCTGGCGGATGGAAAGCTGGAGAGTTATGTTTCCCTTTTCAATGATCGTTTCAAGACACTCTCAAGGCTAGTGCGCAGAGATCCTTCAATGCGAGACGCAGGGGGCCTGTCAAATCTGGATTCCGATGAGGAAAACAAAGTGATTGGTATGGTCGCTGATATTCGGACGTTTCAAAATGGCCGTATCAAGGTTGCTATTGAGGATTCAAAAAGCCGCCTGAACTTGCTGTTGACTGAACCAGAAGAAGGCAGTCTGAATCTTTTGCATGATGAGGTTATCGGCGTGTCTGGTAAACTTAGCAGACAGGGCGATATTTTGTTCGTGAATTCTCCAATAGTACGACCGCACGTTGGCCGTTATCAGGAATTTGCCCGAGCCGATGAACCCTACATTGCGTTGTTTATCTCAGATATACATTTAGGTAGCAAGACCTTCAAAAATGAAGAATGGGAAAAATTCATATCCTGGTTGAATGGAGAAGTTGATTACCACAAGGAATGGATTCCGAATCCAGGCTATTTGATAATAGCTGGAGATGCTGTTGATGGTATTGATTCCTATCCTGGTCAGGAAGATGATTTATCTATAACTGACGTTTGGGAACAGTACTCCGAACTGGCAACTTCAGTTTCCAAGATTCCAACAGAAATCCAGACCGTCATAATGCCAGGTAATCACGATGCAGTCCGACTTATGGAACCTCAATTACCTCTCCCTGACAGAGTGATAAAGAATTTCAAGGATAATTTAACCTTTACAGCTAACCCGGTTCTACTTGATATCGCGGGTGTCAAGATTCTCTGCTACCATGGTAAATCCCTAGATGATCTGGTTAGTCTCCGGGATCTTTCCTACGACAATCCTATGGCAATGATGAAGGAGTTACTCAACAGGAGACACATGGCACCGATATATGGTGGCAAAACCCCCCTAGCTCCGGAAAGAGAGGATCACTTATTGATACGAGAGATTCCTGACATCTTTGTTACAGGCCACGTTCATTCTTGCGGAGTTGAGAGATACAAAGGCGTTCTGATGCTGAATCCCGGCACTTGGCAGGCTCAGACAGATTATCAGAAGATGATGGGCTTTCAGCCAGATCCATGTAGGGCGATTGCCGTGAACTTGCAGACTTTTGATACCCAAGTGCTGGACTTCAACTTTTGAGTTTAACTTAGATTATAAATAATCGTAGCTCTGGTAAAAGGTCATGAGAGATTCGAACAATGCGTTTCACATAGCGATACCTTGCAAGGATCTACAGGAGGCTACTGATTTTTATCAGTCTAAGTTGGGCTGCAAGCTTTGCCGGGAATACGATGATCGTGTGACCTTCGACTTTTTTGGAGATCAATTGGTCTGCCATTTGTCCCCAGATAAGATAGATACAGATCCTGAACCGTACCCCCGGCACTTTGGGATAACTTTCTACAAAGAATCAGATTTCAATTCCCTTGTTGCCCAGTTGAAGGATCAAGATGTAAAAATGCTTAATCCCATATTTACCCGTTTTGAGGACATGCCGGAGAGGCATCTGACATTTTTCTTGAAGGATCCTTCCAATAACATATTAGAATTCAAATTTTATCCTAATTCAGAGATGATGCATTAGACATGTCAAAGACCAAAGTAGTTATCACAGGTGCAGGAGGGGGTGGAGCTAATAATATAATTACAACGATTAAGGAAAGAGAAGATTATGTCTTAATCGGTTTTGATATCTCTGAATATAAGGTAGCCAGAGCGAATGTTGATCGTCGTTTTGTTGTCCCTCCCGCCTCGGCTCCTGATTACGAGGAAAGAATATCTAGTATTATAAGAGAACAGAAACCGGCTTTGATAATTCCCACTAATGATCCTGAGGTCGAGAAATTATCAGAGATTAGAGAAAGGTTGGACACCCAACTTTTTTTCCCGGACCATGAATCGGTGGCCCTATGTCTGAACAAATGGAATTTCTATAATTTTGCAGTAGAAAATGGAATTCGTATGGCCGAGACTTACCATGTGGAAAATCTGGATGATGTAGATGATATCTTTTCAAGATTCAGTTCAGATCTGCTCTGGTGCCGTGCTATTAAGGGTGCAGGTTCCAAGGGGGCAACTAAAGTCAAGGATGCTGAGCAGGCTAGATGGTGGATTAAGTATTGGAATGAGATGCGCGGAATGCAAATTTCGGATTTCACAATCTCCGAATTTCTTCCAGGTCGGGATTTCGCTTGCCAGAGCACCTGGAAAAATGGCAAACTCATATTGATGAAGGCAGCTGAGCGGCTTTCCTACATTGAGGCCGCATCGCGACCCAGCAACATGTCATCTTCACCTGAACTGGCCAAGACAGTTTACGACAAGGAACTCTTTGATTTCTGCATTGACGTTATTGGGAAGCTTTCGGGAGGGCAAGCCCATGGTAATTATGACGTCGATATCAAAATGAACTCACGGAATGAATATTGTGTCACAGAAATAAACATCGGTCGTTTCTTCATGATTACGAATCTTTTCAATCTTTCAGGCAAATATTCCATGATTGACACTTACTTGAAGTTGGCTACAGGTGAAGATCCCGAGATTGATGATCCCTTTGATTTCTCGGAGAAGTATCTGATTCGCTCCTTGGACACATTACCAACGGTCTTGTCCCCAGATGAGATAACTAGACGCCTTCAAGGTTAGTTTTCTTCACAAATTGATAGAGTGATTCCAATCTTTCTTCGCAATGTTCCCAGTTATGTGTTTTCTCGGCTAATTTTCTTGCCCGTTTACCCATCTCTGCGCATTTCTGTGGGTCAAACATCATTTTCATTATTGCAGCTTTGAGACGATCCCATTGACCCCACTCAAAGGTTACTCCAATCCCTTCTCTTTCGACGAATTGCCCCATTAAAAGCTCTTTACAGGTTATTATTGGAACTCCTGCCGCCATCGCCTCAAAAAGTTTGTTGGGTGCGCTCAAACGATTGTTTATGTTCGCTGGGTCCAGAGCCATCAGGACCGCATCACATTCAATAGTCTGCAAAGGAACATTGTCGGGATGGATTGATCCCATATAGTTCACATTATTCATTTTCCCCTCTATTCTCTTAAGTTTAGGGACTAGGGTACCGAATCCCCCAATGTCAAATTGGACACCTTTCATCTTGCTGACAGTCAGTGCGGTTTCAATTATCCCTCGGGAAGGATGTTTTTCCAAGACTCCGATATACAGGATGCGGAAATTTTCTTCCCTCTTTCGGTTCTCTATCTTTTTCAAGGGATAGGTTTCAAGTCGTTTGACATTTCCAATTCGGGTTAGCCTTGAATTCATAAAATCCCGGTGGGCCATATTCATAACTGCGGTTGCCTCTTCTTCAGTCGCTGCAAAAGGTGCCTTGATTCCAGATTCAAGCATGTTCTTGATTCTAGCGTAATTTGCAGGCCCCGCCGATATTATGCCCTTACAACTCTTCAGTAGCATAGACTCAAGCATGTGCAGTCCGTTGGCAATTGTGTTTGAAACGACTCCCTTTACCAATCCCGGATAGTTCTCATGACAATCATAGACTAGAGGCCTCTCTAATATTTTTGAAGTGAACACACCTCCAGGCAGGGTATCCAGATCATGATAGTGAAGAATAAGGTCCCTTTCAAGTTTATGAAATGCAAGAATCTGCCACGTACTCCACCAAAGGAATCCAGGTAATTTCCTAGCAAAGACAAAGGGGTCATTCAATGCACATTTTTCTTGATAACGCCATATAGTTCCCCATTCAGTAGTGGTCGTAGTCTCGAACTTTCCTGTTCGATCCCATGCAAGCAGGATTACCCGATGACCCAATTTAGCCAGACTTTTAGCTGTGTCAGCTACAACTGGTTCTGCGATACCGCCTGTGGTCAGACGTGTCCTGACCATAATCACTAGTGACACTGTAGCTTAAGGAAACTGTGGATAAATACAATCTCCGCTCATCGCAGAAGTTTTAAAGCATACTCAAGTGAGCACACATCAGTGCCGCTGTAGCTCAGCAGGTCAGAGCATCCGGCTGTTAACCGGACGGTCATCGGTTCGAATCCGATCAGCGGCGCCACCGGGCCCGTAGCTTAGTCTGGTGGAGCTCCCGGCTCATAACCGGGCGGTCGTCGGTTCAAATCCGGCCGGGCCCACCACTTAACTTCTGGAATCGCTCTTCAACCTCCGGTTTTGAGAGGTCCATTATCCT
>DAXQ01000064.1 GCA_002506485.1 Euryarchaeota archaeon UBA136
AAAATTCGAGGCCGAAGGAGAAGTTACTTGTGTCGGTACCTCAAAACAAATGGACCTTGCTGTAGCTGGATTTGGAAATAGGATTAGGGGATTTCGAATGAATCCTATGGCCAGACCCATCGCTATCAAAGATAGTTCTGAAAGGGGGCCAATTGAAAAAACCCCTCTTCAAAATGAGAATCGCGAATCAGTGGAAGAATTCGAACCTATGTTTGGTGTTGGAATGTTCGACGAACCAATCCCAGATACAACTGGAATCTTGTCCAGTGGCTCTGAAAGTATTAGCCGCAGTCCTGTGACAAATAGCCATTACAATGAGAATAATTATAGAACTGAAGGAGGGGAATTCAGAGAATTTGCTTCCAAGATCAAAAAAGGGGATGTGAAGAATTATCTGAGACTGGGAAATGCAGCCTGGATCGAGAAAAGGCTTGAGCGGGCCGAGGAACACTACAAACGGGCAACGGAAGTTGATCCCGAAGAGCCAAGGGCCTGGCACAACCTTGCAATTTGCAATTATCATCTTGCTCTTAAAAGGAATCCCGAAAACCTTGAAGGCGCGGTCAAGAGCGCCTATGGTCCGCTTAAAATGGCCAAGGAAAAAGGTGGGCTCGACTATAAATCTGCTGACGACACATTAGCCTACTTGGCCTCACAACTCGGCCTAATCGAAGAAGATGCTGACTAAATCTCAGTTATTGTTGCAGAATAATAGTGATACTCCACATTAAGGAACCAATCGTTACCATCATCCGTATCAAGAAAACTGTTCAACCCTAAATCAGTTATGGAACTTGCCTCATTGCAAATTATCGATGTCTCCCAAGGGCCTTGCCCCTTGGCGCTTGTATATCCATTCTGGAAAAGATAATCTGACACTTCCAAAGCAGATTGCATTGACATTACAATATTGGTGGGGAGATTACTCAGGGCCTCAAAATTCAATGAAATATCTCCAGAGGTGCCAGAAATCGTCTTGTTGAGAAGATAATTCGTTTGGACGTATAATGTGAAATTATCTGGATAATCAATAAGGTCATTGTTGGCATCTAATTCCTCATCCTCAACCCATTGTAGATTGTATGAAACACTTGTCAGATTGTAAG
Source organism: Euryarchaeota archaeon UBA136 (assembly GCA_002506485.1). Classification (GTDB taxonomy): domain Archaea; phylum Thermoplasmatota; class Poseidoniia; order MGIII; family CG-Epi1; genus CG-Epi1. The sequence continues at coordinate 1,107 of DAXQ01000064.1, forward strand.
GATATGTGTGTTGCTCTATAGTCTCATCCTGTTCTTCAGTATATCCTAGAAGATCAGGAATTGTGATTGTATGTTCTGTGAAAGCTATGCTAAAGGTCCTAATTGAAACCAGAACCCAAATTTGGTCCGAACTGGAAAGATTACCACTATCGCTGACAACTAAGGTCACTGTAAAATTACCAACTGTATCGTAAAAATGATTGGGACGTATGCCCTCACCTGTGTTACCATCTCCGAAATCCCATTCAAAAGATAGGACGTCACCATCCGGATCGCTTGATGAGCCCCCGTCAAAGAATACGAGACTGTTGACCTTGATATTCTGACCTTCACCACCATAAGTTGAATCTAGGCTGGCGACTGGAAATTCATTGCGATGCAAGATTTCAATATTCTCGCTAGCTGTACCAATACGCCCCTTTTCATCTACAACTGTTAGAACTATAGTGTACGGGCCCTCATCAACAAAAATATGTTGTACATTTTCTCCGGTGCCTCCGGAATCGTCTCCAAAGTCCCAAAGATATTTTGCTCCGGCCGGCTTCTGGCCAGACGCCATTAAGGACACTGTATCTCCCTCTATTATGGACCCTATGGGAAGCTGAATCTGAACACCGGAAATCTCTTCCGGAGTTGTATCCAAACAACCCGGTATGAGCATCAAGATAGCTATAATCAACGCTTTGCGCACGGCATGCTAAATACTGGACGTTTAATAATTACGCTAGCTACCGATACCCTTTTTTACCATCTGAGACCGTGGCAATCAGGGATTTTTAATGCAAGCAGGACACATGGCCTATGACCGGGCTATAACAGTATTTTCTCCAGACGGGAGACTATTTCAGGTCGAATATGCCAGAGAAGCGGTAAAAAGAGGGACAACCACAGTCGGTGTCAAGTTCAAGGATGGAGTTGTCCTAATCGTAGACAAAAGGCTGAGTTCGAAACTAATCGAACCCAAAAGTATAGAGAAAATTTTCAAGATTGACTCACACATCGGTTGTGCAACTTCAGGCTTAGTAGCCGATGCAAGAGCCCTGGTCGATCGGGCCCGGATTGAATGTCAGGTTAACGCTTTCAACTACAGTGAGGACTTGGCTGTTGAAACGCTAGTCAAGAAAATTTGTGATTTTAAACAAAGTTATACTCAATACGGAGGAGTAAGGCCATTCGGTACGGCAATGTTAATGGCAGGAATGGATGCGTCTGGACCTCATCTCTATGAAACCGATCCTTCAGGAGCTATGATGGCCTACAAAGCAGGCGGAATCGGGGCTGGAAGAAACGAGGTCATGGAAGTGTTTGAAAAAGACTTCAAGGATAATATGACACAGACTCAAGCCGTTAATCTGGGTCTAAAGGCCCTTTCAGCAGCTAACGAGAATAATCTCAAATCAGAAGTTGTTGAAATCGCAGTCATAAATCCTGAAAGGGAATTTCACACACTAAGTTCTGAGGAAGTAGGTAAGGCAGTAAAGAAAGTCAAGTAATGGTATCACTTGAGGACTCGGTTATTGCTAGATTCGAAACGGGGGGTAACCGGTTCGAGATCCTTGTGGATCCCAAAGCTGCGCAGGAATATAATGAAGGGGGTGATATTGACTGGGAAGATGCCATCGCAGCTGATGGTATCTGGAGTGATAGTTCTAAAGGTGAGAGAGCACCCGATATTCTGGTTAACAATACTTTTGAATCGCTGGATTTGATAAAAATATACAAAATAATACTAGATGAAGGTACAATACAACTGACATCTCAGCAGAGAAAGGAAATGGTTGAACAAAAGAGGAAACAGATTGTCGCACATATTGTCGCTAATGCAATGAATCCGCAAACGGGAGGTGCACACCCTCCACAACGAATAGAAAATGCGATTGAGGAAGTCCGGTATTCAGTAGATCCTATGGAAACTGTAGAAAAACAAGTAGAAGACATTTTCAAAAGCATAAAAGCATTGATACCCATCTCGTTCGAAAAAATCAAGGTTGCGGTGAAAATACAAGCTGTACATGTCGGCAAATGTTACGGGCAATTGTCCGGAATCGGAAAAATCGAAAACGAAGAGTACCAGAAGGATGGCAGTTGGGTTGGCATTATGGAAATGTCTGCTGCATCATATAACCAATTAGAGAACCTTTTGGGATCCATAACTAAAGGTACTGCCGAAACAAAAGTTCTCTAGATCTCGAAGAAATCTTCAAATAGACCTGAGTTTGCGAAGGATTGTATTAGAAGGAAAAAAAGGATGTTTCACGATGGGCAAAGAATCAAGTGATAAATCAGATAGTGTGAGCTCTAGAAAACTGGTTTTGCCAGGTGATTTACTGGAGACTAAAAGTAAACCAGGGCGCGGGATATTCAGACGTGATGGCAGAGTGCACGCATCCGTTTTAGGTTATTCAAGTGACCAATCAGGATATATGAATGTGAATGCTATAACTGGAGGATACACCCCCAAGGTAGGCGATAAAATTGTAGCCATATGTGTTGAAACCGGACCCTCGGTCTGGAGAATGGACATTGGGGCCTCATTCAACTCTACCCTACACCACAGTGAATCTGGATGGAAAGTACCATTCGGAGATACTGCTAGATTTCTGACAATTGGGGATGCAATCTGGGCTGAAGTGTTTATGGTGGACGCAGCTGGTACACACCAGATTAGTCTGAAGAAGGATGATTGTAGAAAATTATACTCAGGTACTATCGTAAAGATTGGACCTACAAACGTTCCTAGGGTAATCGGAAAGCAAGGTTCGATGATCACTGCTATCCGTGAAAAGACTCAGACCCGGATCTTGATAGGGCAGAACGGACATATCTGGATTGATGGAAAAGGAAATGATATTGCAACTGTCCAGAAGGCAATTGAAATGATTGATAATGAAGCTAATTCGAAGGGATTGACTAAAAAAATAGAGAAATTATTGGAGAAATAAAATGGCTGGCCAAACGGATATGGAATTGATAAAGGACGGGGTTCGACTGGATGGAAGAAAAGCAGACGAATTGAGAGAAGTAAAGATAGTTGCAGGTGTCTTAGACAATGCTAATGGATCTTGTTACCTCGAATGGGGAAATAACAAAGTCTATGCTGGAGTCTTCGGGCCTATGGAATGTCACCCCAGACACAAACAGAAAGCTGACAGGGCAATAGTACAAGCTAGGTACACTATGGCTCCTTTTAGCGTAAACGATAGAAAAAGACCAGGTTATGACCGGCGTTCGTCGGAAATCTCTTACATTGCATCTCAAGCTTTTGAGAAAGTAGTGATGGTTGAAGAATTTCCAAAGGCTTCAATCAGAGTAGACATGCAAGTTGTTGAAGCCCATGCTGGAACAAGATGTGCTGCGATGACTGCAGCATCTGTGGCATTGGCTGATGCTGGAATACCTATGAGGGATATGATTCCCGCTTGTGCTTCAGGAAAAGTTAATGACGTAGTTGTTCTTGATTTGAATAAAGAAGAAGATAACTATGGTCAAGCGGACTTGCCTCTGGCGATAATCCCAAGTACCGGTGAAGTTGTACTGTTACAACTTGATGGGCACTTGACGCCTGACGAATTTGAGCAGGCTCTGGATTTAGCAACGAGTGGATGTATGGATCTGTACAAGAAAATGAGACTTGCATTGGAAAACAAATATGGAGGTAGTGCATGAGTAACGATAGCGTTTCAAACCTCATGAAAGGCCACATGGAATCTTTGGCCAAGGAGGGGAAAAGAGCGGACGGACGTGGCATTAACGAATTCAGGAAAGTTACGATTGAAACTGGAATGCTTAACACTGCCGAGGGATCTGCGATGGTCCATCTTGGTAATACTAAAGTACTTTGTGGAATAAAAATGCTGATTGGGACGCCCTATGGTGATTCACCAGGAAGTGGAACTATGATGACCTCCACCGAATTAGCTCCGTTGGCAGACCAATCTTTTGATCCCGGACCCCCCAGAGAACAATCTATTGAACTATCTAGGGTTGTTGATAGAGGTATAAGGGAATCAAGGATGATTGACTTTGAAGGTCTATGTATTGAGCATGGTGAAAAGGTCTGGACGGTCTTTATTGATCTTCATATTCTAGACAATGGTGGCAACCTGTTTGACTGTTGTACCTTAGCTGCCGCAGCTGCACTCTCGAACGCTAAAATTCCAAATGTACAACACGGTGTAGCCGATAAAGATGTAGATTTACCTGTAACTTGCTGGCCGATTTCATGTACTTTTGGAAAACTTGGTGACTCGGTAATCCTGGATCCGACTTCTGATGAGGAAGGGGTCATGAGTGCCAGATTTACTGTAGCTCATGATGAAAATGGAAACTTGAGAGCTGCACAAAAAGGTATGAATGGGGCATTTACAGATGCCGAGATTAGGGAAGCTGTCAAGACCGCTAGAGCGAGCGATAACGTTTTACGTGAGGCTCTAAAAGGTATCCAAGGATGAGTCAAGGGACAAAAAAAGTCGGAAGCACGGGCCGATTCGGGCCAAGATACGGAGTATCGGTTAGAAGAAGGGTCGGTAGCGTTGAGAAGAAGCAGAGGCAAAAGCACGAATGCCCATCATGCTCCAAGATAAATGTTAAACGCGTTTCTACAGGAATATTCAAATGTAATAGTTGTGATTATCAATTCGCAAGTGGGGCCTATTATCCCACAAAGGTGGAGTAAAATGGTTAACTACAAATGTGCTTCTTGTGGTACAAAATTGGACATGGACTTGGAAGTTCTCGGTCTTACATGCCGTGTTTGTGGTGAGAAGATCTTTTACAAGATAAGACCTTCCACCAAGAAAACCGTTATCTCTGACTGATGAAAGCTCAAGTGAGCTTGAAAACCGGAATAGACACCGAAGCTATCGCTAAGGCCCTGAAAGAAGAGGCAAAGGCTGGATTACCAAAGGTAGATGTCAAAGTATGGCAAGCTGGAGAAAAATTAAAGATTGAACTGGAAGCTGAGGATCTGACCAGCCTGAGGGCTGCTCTAAATTCTTTTCTGGGTTGGGCTTATTGCGCTCAAGGAGTGACGGCGAATGAGTGAGATCACGCCTGAAAACGTTCAGGAGAAGTTAAATCTCTTCCAGCAAATGCAACAACAAGTTCAGGCTCTTTCGCAGCAAGCTTCACAAATTGATATGTCAATCAGGGAGACTGAAAGGACTGTCGAGGAAATCAAGGATGCTGGAAAGGACACGATTCTTTACCGCGCGATAGGCTCTATCATGAAGAAAGTGGAAGATATTGACAAGTTGAGAAAAGAACTTGAAGAAGAAAAAGAGACCATGGAAATCCGAAATAAAAGCCTCAAGAACCAGATTGAGAAAATCAATGGTGAACTTGTAGAAATGCAGAAGAAATTGGCTCCAGTAGTCCAAAGTGTTCAGGAAACGAGTGGTCAAAATGCTCCTGAATGAAGAAATCAAGAAGGCGTTTAAAGATGATTTACTGTTATTGGTACACCATCACGCCGATGTAGATTCCGTAGCCTCGGCTATCGCTTTGAAGACTGTATTCCGTGATGCGACTATCTGTGCATCAGATGGAATAAGTGTTTCGGGCCAGAATATTGCTAAAATCACAGCCGATGATATACTACCCAAACCTCCTACAGAATGGGATGGGACTGTAATCGCTCTGGATAGTCCCAATCCAGAACATTGTGGGCCAGTTCCTAAAGCGAAACAGGTTGTTGTCATTGATCATCATGGCAAAATCACAGGATGGCCAAAAGGTACGGAAATTATCCACCAACCTCAGAAAACAAGCACGGCTGAGATAATATTCCTCTTGATGAAAGAGATGAAATTGGAAATTAGCAAAACCTGTGCTACGGTACTACTTTCTGCAATTTATACTGATACTGGACAGTTCAGACATGCGAACAATGAAACCTTCAATGTTGCAAGCGAATTGTGTAATGCAGGAGCAAATCCACAAGAAATTATCAACATTCTGGATCGAGAACGCCCGCTAGCCCAGAAAACCATGTTCCTCAAGGCTGCGCAAAGAATGAAATGGCTACAGGAGGGGAAATGGATAATTGCGACCAGTCAAGTAGGTTCATTTGAATCAGGATCAGCGAGATTGTTAATTGTTCTGGGAGCTGATGTGGCGATAGTTGCCTCTGGAAACAAAAAAGGTGAGATGAGATTATCTACCAGAGCATCTAACCATATTGTCTCGAAGGGATTTAACCTTACCACAGTCCTAGAATCTGTAGAGGATGTGAATGGTGGTTCAGCTGGAGGACATCCAGGGGCTGCAGGATACAACGGAAAGGGAGACGCTGAGGCTATAACTGAAATCACAAAACAAAAATGTATCTCATCGATAAGGGAACTGCCTTAACGATAGGGGTGCATAGCCATTTGTGAAATATAGGGCAATATTCAGAATTTATGGATTGATAATTGCCAATATGCTGCTCATCATGGGCGGGCAGTTGGGGTACCTGTACATCGCAGGCCCAATTTCAATGGATGATGGAAGGCCAATGACACTTCCTGAGATTCCCTTCTTGGGGCTTCTTGTAATAATCTTAATAATCGCGGGTTTTCTAATTATCGCTGCAATACTACAGAAGATGCCAGCCCCAATAAGATATCTCTCAATCAATAACCGGCCCTATGCTCGAGAAATTAGAGACGAGACTGATGATTCCGAATCCTCCATCTACAAACCAAACTACCCGGGACAATTCAGTAGAAAAACGGGGAAGGTTCACTATGACAAAGCTGACCTAGAGGGAAACCTAGATTGGAAAGGGGATGAATCAATACCCAAGGAATTAGAGCTAAAACTAGGCTCTTTCGAGAAAAGAGAATTGCAACTACCGAAATCCGGATTATTATTTTTTGGATTTCTAATGTCATTGGCACTCGGAATCGTGGCCCTTGGGGAAAGGGGACCATTCATCTATCTGTTTCCTGTAGCTTTTATTGTAGCCTTCTCATTTCCTGGTTTAATATGGGTGAGTTACATCTACTCCAGAACAATAACTTCACCTGAACCTCAGAGACTAGTTTTGATTGCACTAGCATGGGGAATGTTCTCAACCCTGCCAGCCAGCCTCCTGAATGATATCGGAGCAAGAATAATAGATGTGGACACGAATGCCCTCTTAGGAAATGGTACCTTTGGAAGACCTGAATTAATGCTGGTTTCACTAGTAGCTCCCCTAGTCGAAGAATTACTGAAGCCCATAGGACTGATTTTTGTCATGAAACGATTGAAAACCCCGTACGAGGGAGTATTGTACGGTGTAGCATGTGGAATGGGATTCGCAATGATCGAAAATTTACTTTATGAACTATTCATATTAATCTGGTACGGGTCTGATGCATGGACTATCAACGCCTTTGCAAGGGGCATTGGATCCACGGTCCTGCATGCGGTCGGTCCTGCAGCTATAGGATATGGAATTGCGTTATCTAATCAAATGGAAAAACCACTGACTAGATATGCACCTATCGCCTACATTTTTGGTGTTGTGATGCATGGGCTGTGGAATGGTATAGCGACCATGTCCTTCATGCTGGAAGGAAAAACATGGGAATATGTTTCCTACGCCCTTCTCGTGCTAATGGTGATTCTTTGTCTATTCTTCATAGTTAAAATTCTGGAATATGGAAAAGAATATACTAATATGGAATTAGAGACCCAGAAATTCGAGGAAGAATTAGAAGAAGCAACAAATAGCGGTCACTAAATACAACTAATACCGTCCTTAGCTCAGACTGGCCAGAGCGGCCGGCTGTAGGGGTCTTTCCCTTTTTCCCGTTAGTACGGGAGGCCGCAGTTACCGGCAGGTCCCCGGTTCAAATCCGGGAGGACGGACCATTTTTCTAGGAATAGATTATTCTGTCTTGCCTGGCATGTAGAGCTTGACGAGGATTGCAGTCATCAAGGCTATACCAGCAGATACCATTGCTGATGCCACCATCCCATCCATGAAGGCTAGGCGCGCGTTCGCAATCAGCTCGGCACCAAGCATATTCCCATCAGCCATCAGTTCCAAACCGATTCGCATTGCTGTTGGGAATGACTCAGTTAGGCCAGAGGAATCAAGACCTTCGGGGACAACCAGGTTCCTTTGGTAATACTCATTCAACACACTTCCCCCTATAGCTATTCCAAGAGCTCCACCAATCTCCCTACTGGCATCATTGGTTGCACTTCCGACCCCTGCCTTGTCCTCTGGGATGGATTCCATGACCAGAGTCGTGGAGGGGGCCATTGTCAGGCCCATTCCAAGACCAAGCAGGAAGAACGTCAACGCAATTCTCACATAGTCAGTATCAATCTCGACCGTGGTGAATAACAGCAGTCCTGCTGTGATTAAAGTCAAACCGGTCGCAACAACGTTGTTACTGCCGAATTTAGCTACGAACTTGTCGCTGTTCGCTGCTGCGGGCATCAAACCGAGAGGAAGAGGGAGGAACCGGATAGCTGCCTCCAAGGCGGTGTGTCCCCGGACAAGCTGAAAATGTAGCATCTGAGTGAACATAAACGAGAACATTACAAAGAATGCAAGCGAGATTGCGACCAGTCCCATTGTAAAACCCATCTTACTAAAGAGATCTATAGGAAGTATAGGATATTCAGTACTTCTTTCCCATCTGATGAAAGCCAGTGCAAGGGCTATTCCCAAGGCTGCTACACCAAGAGTCTCA
>DAXQ01000061.1 GCA_002506485.1 Euryarchaeota archaeon UBA136
CACCGGTGGCTCCATTATTCTACATAGTAGGCCATATGCCCTTTAGCCCATTTTGTAATATCCACAGCATCCACTTTTTTGAATCTGGATTCCATTTTTCTTTTAGAGTCTCGGAAGACTTCATTATCCTTTCCTGGTGAAGACCTAGATTTTAGCATAAGCAATCCACATTTCGGCCCAAAAAAATCATAGTTCCGGATGAATATTTCGACTTGGTCTCTTTGAGCAACGTCCTGATACAAGATATCAGGAATGCCGGTATGGGGGCTATATTTTTTTGGAATCTGGGCATCACCTAGGAATGGAATTATGTTCCTTCTTTTCTCAGCAAGGACAAGTAGCTCAGCCATTGCTACTGATGAGATATCAACTCCGATTATTCGGCCCCCATGACAGATATGGCTCAAGAAACTAACAGTATTACCCTCCGCAGCCCCCAGATATAGAATATTGCTCTTTTCTTCAAAAGGCCATTCTGGTCCACCAGCTAGAACATATGCCGAAAGTTTGGAGTGATAAGGATTCCAGCTAATCCATTTCTTGTTCTTTTTGAGTTCCAAAAAGCCTTTTTTTTTTCTTAAGTAATCAGGTAATGCCATGAATCAGGCAAGTCCCTGTTTTTCAGCTTCGATAGCATCTTTTATTCCAGGATCTACAATTCCGGTCCATGGTTCAGCTCCTATTATATTTGAGGAATCCATTCCTTCTACCCAGAGTTCAATACCCTCAAAGCTGCTTCGTGTACCTTCAGGAACTATGAATTTGTATTTGGTCGATTCGGTGGTTGGAAGCCCGATGGACCAGACAACCTGATTTCCTTCTCTCTTACCAGGCCTGGGTTCAGCATCCTTAATCTCATGTCCTGGAACTTCAGCCCTGAGCTTGAAATTAGCCGATCTCAAGCGATAATTTATTATCTTTATTTCAACCTCGATCTGGCCATTGTTGAATTCAATTTCCTCCTCGATCCAGACCACGTCCATGATAGCTGCAACAACCTTGTCCAGATTTGGAACAGGCTGCCCAACGACACTTGATGCCTTTTCCGCGATTGCCGGCAATATTTTTTGTACCAAGTCAAATTTTTCAGTTACCTTTTCCCTTTTTTTCTGTTTTTTCAGGTGTCTTGACAGTGTCTTTGCATTGTTACGTAGAGCTAACTTAATTTCTTTTTTGATTTCACTTATATCTGCAACGGCCTCTTTGGCCTCGGAAGTGAATGGGATGTTCGTTGATGCTACGTGTACCAGGATTATGGCAGGTCCATTCGGAGTGCCTTTGCCACCTCTTTGTTCCAAACCATACTGTCTCCAATTTATGCCCTGTATAGCCTTGGTGATGGCGCAACCACCGGCCTGATAAAGCAATGGAACGCGGTTAGCAAATCTGAGAATCTGAACTGGTTGATCCTTAGGAAGATTACCTCCGTAAACCATCCCAACCTCCACTAGGAAGGGAGTTCCCGAGAATACGGATGGAGTGCGGCTGATTGGTAGCGTGTAAAAATCAGGTCGATATTCATCTAGTACCTGTTTCAGTCCTAGTTTGATCAGTTTCGGTCCAATTGGGACTAGAACTCCACTCGTCGGAGTCCGGATCGAGGTTGTTTTGAAAGCCTCTATCATTCCCTTCGCCTCAATTCTAGTGATATCTTGTGGCCTAACAATAGAGGATAGTCTCGCCTTTTTCAGTACGCCACTAATGCTCTTTGAACCCATGGATGACAAATCATTGCGCAGAAATCGAGCCATCTGGTGTTCTGAACTGTGATGAGCCATACGTATCAGCTGGCCCAACTCTACACCATGTGGATGCGGCTTTACACCTTCACTGGGTAGTTTTGGATTTTCCTGACTAACCCTCTCAAAAACGGTTGTATTTTTTTCCGGATTAGTGAAAATTATCTTGGCATGAGGATTGACAATAGCGGTTGATTTTAGGTATTCCAAGACGGAAGGCCTTGCTTCCCGATATCTTCCCTTGATTGCGAATTCAACTCTTGTACCATGATATTTCTCAGGATAAATTCCATCCTCATCAGGTTCAGCACCCTCATCTTTCCATACAAAGTCCTCGGTTCTCTCAATATTACCCCGGTTATTCCGAGTGTCCAGTTTCATAGTTATGCGCATAGCTAGATGCTCCTCTGATATTCGGGTACTGATAGTAGCAGACCTCCCAGTCGTCAGTTGGCCGTACATTATCGCAGCCGAGATTCCAATGCCTTGCTGCCCTCTGGATTGCTTGCCACTTCCAAAGCGTGAACCATACAACAATCTTCCAAAAACATTTGGGACGTTCTGCTCTATGATACCAGGGCCATTATCCTCTATTGCAATGCTTAACTCATCCTTTGCCAGACTTTCAAGTTCAATTTTCAGTTCGGGAAGAATGCCAGCCTGTTCACAAGCATCCAGGCTATTGTCGACCCCTTCCTTGACTGCTGTTATCAGAGAATGAGTAGGATTATCAAAACCCAATATGTGGCGATTCTGTTCAAAGAATTCAGAGACTGGAATATCACGCTGTTCTTTGGCCAACTGGTGAGCTTTCGTTTTCTTGTTGGTTACCTTCTTCTTGGCTTCTTTCTTTTCCGATTTGGGGTGCTCTACCTGAGGCTCTTCAGGTTCAACTGTTTCAGTTCCAAATTCAAAGATTGTTTGCCCCATTCAATGGCTATAAGTGCCAATAATTAAGCAGTACTCCCCAATTTAGAGAAAGTTAATCTTGCAGAATCTCGATTTTGGAATCTGGTTCTTGAGCAGACTTCCATTCCAGTGACCACATCCTAGAAATTTGTCTTTGTGCCTCACCATTATGAAACCCGGGACCACGTCTAATTCACGTTCAGGGTTCAGGTCTTTCCCACTGCAATAGTTGATGGTCTCATTATCATCTAGCACGATAATGTTTTTTGTAACGTACCTTCCAAATAGTTGTAGAAAGTTGGTTGTCGGCTTTGGCGTTTTGTCCAGACGGAAAACGCATAGTCCAATGCTTTCGGGTTTAATTCTTTTTAATTCTTCAGGTCCAATGTAGATTCTATTCTTTGAGCCTATGTACCATCGGTAGTTTTCTAATTTCTCATGATTGATTCCAAAACGTTCCAGACAATATTCTTGAATTAAACGGATTCGCTCAGAATCAAGTATTCTCAACATTTTTCCAACCTTGCTATGAAGAAAGCATCAGTGTCATTATGATGCGGCCATATTCTCATACAATTTTCTACTTCTTTGTCGTATGTTTCACCATTCCATTCAGTTATTCCGGGACTAGTTTTTAGACCGTTTATCCCAATATTTTCTACTTTGACTGACTGATTATCAATAATCTCACTGATTACCTTCTCGTTTTCTTCAGGAGAAAAGGTGCAGGTTGAATAGACAATCGTACTCCCTGAAGGTGCCATTTCGCAGGCCTTGTTCAATAGGCCTTTCTGAAGCTTAGTAAAACGCTTATAATCTTTTTCTTTCCACATTCTGGCAACAGCATTCTTCTTGCGTATCGTACCTTCTGAGCTACACGGCGCATCGACTAGGTACAGGTCGGCTTCCGTATTTGGGAAGGATTTGAAATCTCTAAGTGTAACGGTAGCGTTTGTCACTCCCAGTCTATCCAGGTTTCCTCTCAATGATTTCAATCGAGCATGTCTTGAATCATTTGCTATTATGTGACCCCGATTCTGCATCATACCAGCTATCTGGGTTGTCTTTGAGCCAGGGGCAGCACAACAGTCCAGAATTGCATTGTTGTCAATCACATCCTTTACAACCACGGGAGGAATCATAGAGGTCAATTCCTGAATATAGATTTGGCCGACAAAGTGTTCTAGACTGCTACCCAGATTATTCAGTTGGGATACATACGCGTTATTATTCCATGGAACTTCGGTTATTTCAGGATCATAATTCCTGAGTTGTTCCAGTATATTCTCTTTATCACCCTTAAGAGTATTAATTCTGAATGATTGTTTGAGTGGTTTGTGGATAGCTTCTGCGAATTCCGTTGGATTATCTACTAAAACACTGTAGCGGTCAATGATTCCTTGACGTATCGTCTGAAATGGTTCCATACCTAAGCCCTTATCACGCGGGCTTTTGGATTTTTCACGGTTGCCATTATGTTTCTGGTATCTACTATCAATTTGGCATATTTTCCCAGTGAGGTGTAGTCAATACTGGTGTGATCGGTGGTTATTACAATCGCATCTTGTTCTTCTATGATATCTTTCGTTAAATCTAGACTCTTTAGTGAATCCATGCTTTCCACGTAAGGATCATGGTAGTTGATTTTACCTCCTTTATATTTAAGCAAATCCATTATTCTTAAAGCAGGCGATTCTCTAACATCATCGATGTCCTTTTTGTAGGCCACCCCTACGATTAGAATTTTACTACCCCTAATGCTCTTCTTGTCATCGTTTAATGCCCTTCCAATACGGTGAGCTATATGTTCAGTCATTTTCTGATTAATCTCACCAGCTAATTCGATAAACTTTGCCTTAGTATCGTATTCTTTTGCCTTCCATGCAAGATAGAAAGGGTCAATAGGGATGCAATGCCCTCCCATTCCCGGTCCAGGATAAAATGCCATAAAGCCAAACGGTTTGGTCTTGGCAGCATCAATTACTTCCCAAATATTAACTCCCATTCGACTCAAGACCAGTTTCAACTCATTTACCATTGCTATATTTACACCTCTGAAAATATTCTCCATCAATTTTGTTGCCTCAGCAGTTTCTAGTGAGCTAACTTCAACAGTTTCTGAGACAATGTTCTTGTACAAGTCGCTGGTTAACTGGAGACAGTCATCAGTCAAACCTCCCATTACTTTTGGTATCGCCGAAACGGAAAATTCCTTGTTTCCAGGATCTTCCCTCTCTGGTGAGTAAGCTAGAAAGAAATCTTCTCCAGCCTTCAATTTGGATTTTTCTAGGATAGGTTTGACAATTTCCCTAGTAGTACCTGGATACGTGGTTGATTCAAGCACAATCAATTGTCCTTTCCTCAAGTTTTTACCAATTTCCTTGGATGCACTTTCGATATAGCTCATATCAGGTTGTTCATGCTTATCAAGAGGAGTAGGTACGCAAATTATCAGGCAATCCATGTCCCCTATTTCTGAAAATTTATTTGTAGCAGATCCCTTATTTTTCTTCACAAATTCTTTCATTGATTTGGCAGGGATATGTTTCATCACCTGTTTTCCAGAATTGATTTCTTTTACTCGATTTGAATCCTTATCGAAACCAGTTACAGAGAATCCAGTTCCAGCAAATTCTAGTCCTAGGGGGATTCCAACATAGCCCATCCCCATAATTCCAATCCTAGCTTTTTTGTCCTTGATTTTCTTCTCAAGTTTATCAGTCAGGCTACTCATTATGGTCAATCTACAAGACAGGGGTATAAATTACGTTATATTTCCGTCATCCATCCGAATTCGTCTTTTCCAGTTCCAAACTGAATGGCTGTTAGTTCGTCATAAAGTTTTTTGGTCATCTTGCCCACCATGCCCCCAGAAAAGATGTGTTCTTTACCTTGATAGTTTATGGAGCCTATCGGTGCAATAATCGCTGCAGTACCTGCACAGAAGACCTCATCTGCCGTCAAGGCCTCATCGACGCTGATTTGCCTTTCTTCGATCTCCATACCCATTTTCTCATGTGCCAGATACAACACCGATTCCCTAGTCACTCCTGGGAGTATGGAACCAGTCAGTTCTGGAGTAATTATCTTGCCGTCAATTATCGCAAAGAAGTTGGCCGCACCGACTTCCTCAATGTATTTTTCCTCGGCAGCGTCAAGATAAATCACCTCAGCATATCCCTGTTTCTTTGCCAATCCACTGGGAAGCATTCCAGGTACGTAATTTCCTATTGCTTTTACACCTCCAGTCCCTTTCAGTGGCGCCCTGTGATAGTCATTGGTAACTATGAGCCTTATTGGCGACAGTCCCCCCTTGAAGTAGGGGCCTACTGGGCTGACATACACTACAAAGGTATATTCCATCGACGGCGCGACACCTAATCCAGCCCCAGATCCAAAGATTATTGGCCTGACATATAATGCACCCTGTTCGGTATTGGGGATGTAGTCTGCGTTGTCACGGATTACCTTTTTAGCCGCGTCCAGAAACAGATTCTTGGGTATTTCAGGCATAGAAAGTCTGGAACAGCCTCTAGCTGCTCTCTCAGCATTCTTTTCCGGTCTGAAGATTACGGTCTTTCTATTATCCCATTTGTAGGCTTTCATCCCCTCGAATAGGCCTTGACCGTAGTTCAGTACTCCAGCTGCAGGCGATATCCGCAGATCATCAAAAGGAACTATACTTCCAGATTGCCATTCACCTCCCAATTCACATTTGGCCACGTACATCGATCTGGTTTTAGTGAAGCTGAAAGTCAGGTTATCAAGATCGATGTCGTTTGATTTCAATTGTTATTCTCCATGAATTTTTGCAATCTATCTTCTAAAATTGGGATGTCTTTCGAATCTACAAAGGATATGCAAACCCGCAACCCTTCATGCCTATTTGAGCCGGTCGATTTTAGAGTAATTGTTGAAATCCCATATTTCAACAATTCCAGCATCAGTTGGTCCCCGTCATAGTTCGGATAGGACATTGTAAGATAGAAACCATCGCCCACAGGCTCATCCATGTCCTTGTCATAAACTTGTTCAAAACCGTATTTCAGGAATATTTTCCTGACATGGCTTGCCCTTTCCCCATAAATTCTGGTAGTATCTATAAAATTGAAATCACCCTTGGCCGCACTTTCAAGCATTTTTGATAAGGCATACTGTGCAGTGTGACTGGCTCCTGAGGTCGTTACGTACAAGCCCCCGAGGGTAAATGCGTGCCCAAACCGGCTCCTCCCGCAAAACGTTTTCAAACCCTCGAATTCCTGTTCGTTGAGTTCAGGGGAGATGACCGCGATTGCACATCTTGGTCCAGGGAATGAGAAAGCCTTGGACGCTGAGATTAATGTAATCCAGTTGGTACCGAATTTGCCAATCGAAGGTATGTATGGTTCTGAGTATGGTACTGAATAATCTTTTCTGAAATCCATTCCCAAATACGCGAGGTCCTCAATCGCCAGTATTTGATTCTCGTCACATATTTTGGCTATTTCTTTCAATTCTTCTTTAGTTAAACAAGACCAGCTAGGATTGTTTGGTGATGACCATAGAATTCCCCCAATATCTCCCTTGGAAATTCGTTTTTCTATTGCCTCCACTAGTTTTGGTCCTCGATTATCATACAGTTCGATTCCATCACTTTCCAATCCGAGAAAACGGGCTTGATACCTGGTTACTGGGAAGGTCGGATCAAGATATAATATAGTCTTCTTTCCCGGATGCATATTTCCTGCCAGAGCTTGGGAGATGTATCCACCTTGTAATGATCCACATGTAGGTATTACATGTTCAGGTTTCACATCCAAATCCAGAAACGCCTTAACAAAATCACTTCCAGCTTTTTTCAATTGTGGGATTCCATCGAAGGGTGGATAAGTACCTTGTAAACCGTCATCGATAGCCTTTTTCTCAGCTTCCCTTGCGATATCAGGAGTAGGAATGTTAGGAATGCCCATCTCCATCCTTACAAATTCAATTCCACATTCTTTACTTATAAGAGATGCCAGACGATTTGTCTCCCGTATTGATAAATTGTTAGAGTCATACCCGGTTTCATCGAAAATCTTGGACAGCGTTTCTTTGGGTATCGGTACCGATTTTGTCAAATGTTATACCTCTAAACAAAGTTCAGGAGAGCCCCTGCTAAAAGGTTTGCATAATCTTTATAATGTATTTATTACTTTTGATAAGTGACTAATATGATGCCAGTTGAGTTAACAGGTAATTTATTCAAGGAACTGAGAGGGAGGGCCTGTCGACTTCTTTCTGAGGAAGGCTGGACTCAGTCTAGATTGGGCAAGTCATTGGGTGTCAGTCAAGTGATGGCTGGCAATTATTTGCATACTTTACCAACCCATTTTGCTGAACCAATAGAGAGTGATCTGCAGGAGGCAGCCCAATCATTGGCAGAAATATTGAAAAGCGATAACGTTTCGCGATGGACACTTAAGCTGATAGTTGACGATCAGGAATTAAGTCTTCGTTTTCCATTTCAAGATAGTCGTGAGACAATCCTGGTTCAGATTGCAGATATGAGAAGACGTCTTTCGAATTTGATTACTCTTTTGTCCCCTCAAGTCAGGGTCAATATTGCGATGGCCACTAGCAATGCGGTCGACAAGTCGGGAATCGCGGCTTTTCCAGGGCGCCTGACTCCAGTAGATGGTCGGGCACGTCCCTTATCCTCACCTAAATTTGGTGGTTCTTCTCATCTATCTAATTTACTTTTGGAGATTCGTAAATTCAATTCCGATGCTTGTGTGATAATAAACCTGAGATGGGATTCTGTTGTTTCAGACCTACTAAAAAGAATGAAAATTCGGCCTTTGGTATTACAAAGAGAAGGTGAGATTTTAGTGATGAATAAGGAAGTCATCAAAACTGAAGCTCTCGTAGATGAGGGCGGTCACGGTTTTGAGCCTTCACTGTATGTATTTGGTGATTCCACAGAAAGTGTGGCCAGGATTGTAGAGGAGCTGGGTCATTCGTTGGAGGTTATGGCATGATTGAAAGCAGTATAGCCTATATTCTTCTGCTTGCGACGCTTGTGTTTTTTGCATGGTTAGGATATCGAGAGTCAGTTGGCAAGGAATTGGATAATGACGGATTCCTGTCGGCGCGAGGCAGCCAGAATTGGATTATGATTGGTCTAAGTCTGTTCGCATCAGGAATGGGTGTGTGGATCCTGTTTGGACCTTCGGAAGTTGGATATTATGGCGGTTTTTATGATGTAATTGGCTATGCTTTGTCTTCTGCGACCCCCTTTCTGTTATTGGCATATTTAGGACCATTAATCAGAAAATTAACACCAGAAGGCGTGACTCTCGCAGATTATGTTCGCCAAAGAATGGGCCGCACGATGCAAATCTATGTGGGAGTAATTTCTATAATTTACATGTTCACATTCATGTTTGCAGAATACATTGCGATTGGTAGAGCAGTTGAATTCTTATCGGGTATTGATTCGCTGGTTCCGATTATAGCGATTGCACTGGTCACGACTTTCTATACAGTAATGGGTGGCTTGCCAGTGTCGATCAAGACAGATCGTATTCAGGCATTCTTCATTGTCTGGCTGATAGGATGCATCATTATTTTTATCTTCAATGAAGGAATTAACAGTACTTTTGATGATGCCAAAGCGTACACACCGGAAGATTTGGAATATGGATGGAAACATGGTAGTATCAGTGATTATTCAACCTTTGAAGCTGGTCTGGCTCTTGTTTTGGCAATAACCGCGGCTGAGATGTTTTCTCAGGGTAACTGGCAGCGTACATGGGCCTCGGAAGATGATAATTCTTTACAGAAAGGTGCTCTCTTGGCATCCGGACTGTGTTTCATCGCAGTCTTGCTCTTTGGTTTTCTAGGAACAACAGTAGCAGGTAGAGGTTCACTTTCAGATCCTTCACTATCGTTCTTCGAATTAATTCGTGACTATCCTGAAGCAATTCTGTCAATGTTCCTAGTTCTTGGAATCGCCTTAGTATGCTCTAGCGTTGACACACTCCAGAATGCGGTTGTCGCAGTAGTGTCCCGAGATTTATCAGATTCCCAGTTAGGTCTACAGGAAGCACGTTATGCCGCAATTGCTACGGTGCCTGTTGCCATAATATTGGCCTGGTACTTTGCTGATGACGCCCTTAGTGTATTTCGAATATTTTTAGTGGCTGATTTGTTTGCTACAGCCACGGTATTGCCTATTTTCCTGTCCCTCTCAAATAGAATCACTTCGACAGGTAGTTTGGTTGGAGCCATCTTTGGTTTGATTTCAGTTGTTATTTATGGAACAATAATTTCTGATTTGCAAACAGGCATTAATTACTTGACGAATCCAGTTAATGATTTTGGATTGGCCAATCTCTGGGTCTTCGTATCGGCTCTTGTAGGTTCAGCCCTCGTTACTATTGCAGTCTCTGAATTTGAGAATAGTCAATCGTGAGGAAGCAAGAAATCGCCTTCTATCAGCAACAGGTTACCGCTGTGGCATTCAATCGTCACCTTGCCCGAGGCTCCAATCTCGTTGTGAATGCCTCTACCTCCTATTCTCAGTTTTTCGTGCTGTAGATTCCATCTTGCACCCTCTACACTGACGCGCGCCTCAGGCATAGCGATCATTGAGAAGACAGTGTTTTCGGGACCTTCTATGGTCTTGGATTCATCAACACAATATATTGTAAATTTATCATCAATTAGTTTGACTCTTGAATCGAACACTAGACCTAAAGCTGCTAGCGTATGGTCGATTCTTCCTCCTGACCACCCTATAACTATAACTTCTTCCGCCCTCTTTTCGAATGCATGATCCACTGCCTTTTCCAGATCGGTTTTCTGGATATTTTTATTTGAAATGGTCCATTCTTCGAGTCTGGTGATTGTCTTGTCAGATACTGAATCCAAATCACCTATAATCACATCAGGGGTGATATTATATTTCAATAACCTATCAGCCCCGGCATCTGCAGCTATTACCAGCGAATTTTTTGCTAGTTCTATGACTTTACTGTCCAATGGTCTGTTACCAACGACCAATGCTCTCAAATTAAATCGCCAATTTCCGCTAGGATCTCAGGGTGGTGTTTTTCTAAGACCGCCAAAATTCCAGCTACTGTTGGTTCTTCCACTCCGACGTCAGCCATCGTCTTGACCACAGTATCTATTGATTCCGGTTCGACCTCTGTCAGTTTTGTTTTTGCCAGATATGAGTGATAGAGCCGGTCTTCCATGACCTTTCTCCATTCCATATCATATTCCTGCATTGCTTCCTTAGAGTAATCCCTTGTTTCAGTGGCTTTTCCAATTATACGGCCGGCAACTTCTCCAGACAGGCAGGCATTTGCCACCCCTCCTCCTGTAATGGAATCAATTTGTCTTGCAGCATCTCCTACCAGGATAACACCAGCCCCAGCGGTTTTCTCCAGAGGTTCCGAAAGGGACACACCTCCGCCCTGAATATCAACACATTTTCCTTTTGAAAAATGCTCGTGATTCTCTATAAACTGGTCCAATAATACTTTTATTTCTCCAGGATTCTTGACTCTGCTGACCATGCATCCAATCCCTACATTGGATTCATCCGACGATTTTGGGAATGACCAGATGTATGCTCCTTTGCTTCCCTTTGCTAGGTAAAATTCGCAATATTCTGGATCTATATCCAAGTCAATCAGAGTGTACTGCAATGCCCCACACATATCGGCAGGTTTCCGATGGGTGGGCAGGTTCGCCCATCTCCCAACTTGGGACTCAAACCCATCTGCCCCAACAACAACGCCGCATGTTATTTCTGATTCTTTGCCGTTCGAATCACGAATCTTTACTCCACAAACATCTTCTCCATTCCAAAGCAAATCTGTGACTGTTACTCCAGTTCTTACTTCCGCTCCGTCATCTTCAGCTAATTTAGCCAGAAATTGGTCCAGTTTATCCCGATGAATGACCATTCCAACTTCGGTGCCCAGATTGTCATCCTCTATCGTCAAAGAGTTCCCATTGGGTGAATAGATCTTTGCGCCCCTTACTCGATTAGCGATCCAATCTCCTTCCAGTGGTACATCAATCATTTCAAGCCATCTTGGTGCTATTCCTTCTCCACATCGGACTGGCACCCCGATTTCTTCCCTCTTTTCCAGAAGGAGTGTTCTGGCTCCGTTTCTAGCTGCGAATCTGGCTGTTGTGCTACCCCCTGGCCCAGCGCCTACCACAACAGTATCATAATCCATGACTTCCCAGTCTGATTGATTATAAAATGTTTACACGACTAGAACTTGAGAATTCACAAGATTTTAGAAAGGTATGCTTCCTTTGGGAGATACCAATGTCCGGCTTAAATCTTTCTCAAATGAGATTGCTGGTCCAATTACACAATCCTCTATGACGCTACCATATCCCTTGACATCAGATAGTATGACAGTTCTCCTGATTACACACTTTTCCATTTTGACATTAGGTCCTATTATGGCATTGGGACCAATAATACAGTCCTGTAATACTGCACTTTCATGAATAAGTGAAGGTCCTCGTATGCTTGCCCCGCTATGGGCTGCAGTTCCATTATTTCCAATGGATTTGAAGTTGGCTTCCAGATACGATTCAGGAGTTCCCGAATCGATAAAGTATCCTTCAAATGGGAAACCATATAATCCGTTACCAGCTACTTGGGGGTAGATGTCTCTTTCAATAGAGATTTTCTGATTCGGAGGTATCATTTCCAGCACTTCAGGTTCGAGTAGATATGTTCCCGCGTTTATCAGATTTGATAGTTCTGTACCTCTTTCAGGTTTCTCTTGGAATTGTAATATTTGTCCATTCTTCAGTTCGACGACTCCGAATCGGCTTGGATCTTCAACTTCCCACAAGGCCAGTGTCCCCTTTGCTTTGGTCCTGATGTGTTGCTCCAGCATTTTGTTTAGGTCTGCAGAGGTTACTACATCACCATTGAACACAGCTGTAGTCCCCGTAACATGGTCGATACAGTTTCTCATTGCCCCACCAGTACCTAGAGGTTTTTCTTCAGGTACAATAATTATTTTTTTCCCAATATCCCTTCCCTCAAAATATATTTTCATTTCGTCTAGGCCATAATTTACGGCTAAAATTGCCGTATCAAAAACTTCTGGCAGATTTCTGACCATTCGTTCCACCATCGGTACGTTTGCCAAGGGAAGCAATGGCTTTGGAACGGTATGAGTCAGTGGCCTGAGTCTGGTCCCAAGTCCGCCGACTAGAATTATAGCTTCCATGTGGATGTATTGGAACCTTGTAGATAAATCTTAGAGCGGTATAAGACCTAGGGCAATTAGGGTGTCTATTATCAGACCCAGCACAAACATAGCGCCCGCTATCTTTACGAAATGGAAAGCCCAAGCGACGTACCATAACGGCCAAACAGGAAAAATATCTTCCATGTCCTGTTCGACAACCTTTTCCTTTAGATGGGGAGGTAATGCCTCAAATGCAATATCGAACGCCTCTTTTTGAGTATTAGGAATTGGATCATTGAGTTTCTGGATCACGTATATCGCTCTAGGTATGGCAAAAACCACAACAGCCATTGCATAATGCCCTTCAACAACGCTTAGAAGGCTAAAAATAAAAAAGGAGATTATTGTAAATTGACATACTTTTGATGCCCAATTCATTCCAATTATGACTGGTAAAGTGTGCACAGGTTTGGCCGTATCAGCTTCATACTTGTCCATATGTTTTCCCATTACAACGGTCATTGACGTCAATCCAAAGGGTATTGAAACTAGGAAAGCATTATTCAGAGCAGCTGTTCCAAAAGATTCACCAGTTAATGCCATGAAGGTCCCACCCACCATTAGTGGTCCAAAAACCAGTCCAATCGCAAATTCACCCAAACCAAGATTCTTCAATCTTATTGGTTTTGCAACGTAGAAGATGGAAATTCCTAATCCTGCAAATACGAAATATAAGATTTCCAAACCAACTTTCTGATAAAAATAAATTGCAATAATCAAGTCTATCAAATTACATAAAAATATAGCCAAAATCAATCCTTTTGTTGATATCAAATTGTCAATCAGAGCATGCGGCCCATATTCAGTTCTTGGATAGCCTTTTGTATCTACACCATGTAGCGTGTCAAAGAAATCATTCATCATATTGTTTGCAGCATGTGCTAGTATTAGGCCAACAATAATTATTGCCCCTTCATAATACATTAAAGACGTGGTTTCCGTCACAAATTGTAATGCTAAAAGAATACCTACCATTCCTGCGTAAATATTCATTTCAAATACATAGGACCGGGTGATAAGCATCCATTTGCTGACAGTATCTAGCGGAGCTCCAGGCAAAGGATTAGCTGTTTGATGTATAGCTTTCCATCTCACCCATAGGCTATATTCGTTCATTTGCTTAAACCCAAACGGTGGTGTATTAAAGTTACACATGCAGAGCTCAGCAAACTTTCTTTTCCCAAGCTAATATTTGGTAAGTTCTTCAATATTTCCATTTCTTCTTCGGTTGGATCCTTGTCGTCTCCAAGTACAAAAGTATTTGCGCCATTCATCACATCTTCACCATTTTCACTGAGAAGTATGGGATTCGGCAACTTCTCCAAGACGCCCTCTAAACCTATTCTTTCCATGGTTATTCCAGGACTTGTTTCCATTGGTTTGCCCTCATTTTTGAATTTTATCAATCCATTTCTGATAAGGGCTGCTGTCGAGCGTTCATCAGGATTTAGATAACGAATCTTCTCTCCACTAAAATGGACAGTGACTGGAGGTTCTGGAGGACCATTTAGAATCAACCAGATGTCAGTATCACGCCTTATACCGTGTGATTTCCAAAGGGCAGCGGTGACGCATCTAACAAGAACATCAAGCCTTCCAGCTCCTCCGCAAAGATCATCCAGTTTCCAATCCGCAACAGTATGTGCTCGATGTCCGATTATCACAAAGTTTCTGTCAGCCAAGGATAGGGTCTACACAGGTTTGATTAAATTGGTGCGGGTGCCGGGATTTGAACCCGGGTTGGTGGCTTGGGAAGCCACAGTCATGCCAGACTAGACCACACCCGCTCAGTCCAAGATTATTTCTTCGTCTTTTTCTTTGGGGTTTTCTTCTTGGGCTTTTCTTCTACCATTTCTGCGTCTTGAACGTCATCAAAGTCCCATTCCTCAACCTTTCCAAAATCTTTGTTATTCATCTGCCTCAGGCTGAATGTGGCCATCATTGCCGCCCCCACGGCAAATGCTAACACACCAGGATAAATCGAAGGTTCCTCAGTTAATCCCAAATAGATTCCTGAAACGGCCATTGCAGCCAAACCAATTCCCATTATAGCCTCCCCGGCGATTAATCCGGAAGCAAACAGTATCCCTGGGCTGTGAAGTTTCTCTCTTTCGTGCGATAATTTCTCTTCTTGTCCTTTCTTGAAAAGTTCGGGTCTTCCTTTCTTTAGAGGGCTATCGAATTTGCGGTCAATGTACATCTTTAGCATCCCCCCAATGAATATCGGGACAGTCATCTTGAGACTGAGGTACATTCCTACAGCTACAGCCATTATAGATATATCCAATCCACCTCTGTCTCTTATCCAGAGTTGTGTAGCTCCAACAAGTAAACTCCCTGAGAATAAGAATGCAGGTATTGCGCCCTCTAGAAACCCCCCGATTAAGAAAAGGATGTAGGCACAAATCAGAATATTAACATATTCATCCGTATGTCTAAGTGCTATCAGACAAAACGCAATTCCGGCCCCCATGAAAACCATGGACCAGTCCATTCCACCACCTAGGATTCCATTTGTGATGCTGGCCATCAAAAAGGCTTGAGGGGCCTCAAGATCCCCATTGATGATCTGGTCTGCAAGTAAATTAAGAACCAGAGGAATTACTAGAGCCCCTGCTGCAACACCCACGATTTGCCCAATCTGCTGGCGCCATGGTGTGGCCCCAACTATGTATCCAGTTTTCAAATCCTGAAGATTATCCCCAGAGATTGCTCCTGCACAAGCTACGAATGCTGCTACACCTATGACTGCAACTTGTAATTCAGCCGTGTTTTCACCACCATACACCAGACTGTTCAACAACGCAAAAGTTGTTGCAGTCAGAATAACTACGATAATCGTTACTCCTGAAAGTGGATTGTTGCTGCTCCCTACTATACCGGCCATATATCCTGCCACTGCAGCAAATAGAAATCCAGCCGTGAAAATTATGATCAGTGATAGTATTGCAGGTAGTAGTAGTCCGGAAACAAGCCACACCATGAAGAACATGGGAACCGCCATTGCAACACTGGTCACAGCGATTGATCTTGCAGGAAGATCCACATTGGTTCGTAGTTCACTGCCTTTGGTAACAGTCTGTTTGGTCGCTTCAATCATTTCAGTGATACCTTTGATTAGAGCTTCACGCATGATTACCAAAGTGTACAATCCACCAACTAGCATAGTTCCCACTCCTACCATTCTTCTTCGGCCGTTGATATGATTTGCATAATCGCCGTAATTAATCACATCTCCAGACATTGCGGCACTCGTGATCTGTTCTATGAATGCGTCAGTCGGATTTAGAAGAGTACTCGCTATGGGCATTATGACAATCGCTCCTAAAAGTCCTCCAAAGAAAACAAAACTGGCAATTGCAGGGCCAACAATGTATCCTACACCCAGTAAGGCAGGGGAGAATTCAGCACCAAAGTAGAAAGTCGTTTTAGATTTGGCATAGGCAGCCGAGGAATTCAGTTTTCCAGTAAAGGTGTAGAAACCTTGCCAACCATGTTCCCAGAGTCCAATACTAACTTGTTTCATTGTATTATCTACAGTTACCATTAGTGAGGACAGAATCTTGTACGCGGCACCGAAGGCAATACCAGCAAAGATTGGCATTACCTGAGAACCCCCTTTTTCTCCGGCAACTAGCACTTCTGCGCAGGCTACCCCTTCCGGATATGGCAATTTTTCCTTGACTATGAAGATTCTTCTAAGACTTATCGAGAACAGGACTCCGATTGTGCCACCAACCAGTGCGATTATCAGGGTCTTGAAGTATGGAAATTCGGACCAGCCAACCTCACCATTGCTGGTCTGGTTCATCACTAGAAGTGCAGGTAGAGTAAAGATTACTCCTGCGGCCAGTGATTCTCCTGAAGAAACGGCTGTTTGAACCCAATTATTCTCAAGAATATTTGTTCCTTTTGAAATATTGGCTTTTGCCAGGCTTCTCAGAACAGCCATTGATATGACCGCCGCAGGAATAGAAGCACTTACTGTCATTCCAACGTACAATCCTAAATAGACATTCGCAGCAGTCAGAAGCATTCCTAGAACAATGGCTAGAATGATTCCTTGTGTTGTTATTTCGGGTAAAATGGTTGTTGCTGAAACGTAAGGTTTGTGTTTTTCATTGGATACCATGTTACTTCCTCATTTCTCAAACAGTCATAAAGGCTTATGGGCCTCCGCAGTTTTTAAGCTCCCACTCTCTGCCATCTTGTGAGTGATGGTCTTTCTCTTCGCTTCTTTCAAGACTCAGGTTTTACCCGGCAGAAGTGTGCAAAGTGTGATAGCTTCTTCTGGTCGACCGTTGAGCGCGAGCTTTGTGGGGATGCACCTTGTGTTGAATATTCTTTCATTGGTAAACCCTTGTTCTCCAAACCAATGAATCTTGATGAGGCTCGGGAAGCGTTTCTCAGTTTCTTTGAGAAGCACAATCATACTAGAGTCCCTCGAGCTTCGGTGGTCGCTCGCTGGCGAAATGACATATATCTTTCAATTGCATCCATAGCCGTTTTCCAGCCTCATGTCACAAGTGGTTCTTCCAAGCCACCTGCGAATCCATTGACGATCTCCCAGCCCTGCATTCGTTTGAACGATCTTGAATCGGTCGGACGTAGTGGCCGCCATTTGACTACTTTTGAGATGATGGCCCATCACGCCTTCAACACTGAGGAGCAGAACATCTATTGGCAGGACCGTACGGTTGAATTGTGCCATGAACTTTACACCGGATTGGGATTGTCTGGTTCTGAGATAACATACAAGGAAAATCCGTGGGTCGGAGGTGGTAATGGTGGTGAGGCTCTGGAGGTCCTGGCTGGAGGACTGGAACTAGCCACTTTGGTATTTATGGATCTTGAGGAGGACCCTGATGGAGATATAGAACTCAAGGGCATAAAATTCAAAAGAATGCCAAGATCGATAGTCGATACCGGGTATGGCCTCGAAAGGTTGGTCTGGGCGTCACAAGGAACTCCTACCATCTATGAAGCGGTTTTCCCAGACGCAGTTTCACATCTCACTAAGCTTACAAATCTGAAGGATTCTCTGGAAAACTCCAGTTCAATCATATCCGAGAATGCCAAAATATGTGGAGTGTTGTCAATAGACTATGGTTCGGATCTGACTGAACTAAGACAGAAGGTACTTGATCGACTTAATGCCGCAGGACATTCCATGACACTTCCGGAGTTTACCTCTGCCATTGAACCCTTGGAGAAATTGTTTGCAGTGGTAGACCATTCACGAGCCCTTGCCTTCATGTTTGGAGATGGAATCGTACCGAGTAATGTCAAGGCAGGTTATCTTGCTCGTATGGTCCTTAGAAGGACAGCATTGTTATTGAGGGATCTTGATGCACAGAATGCCTTGTCTGAAATGGTATCCCACCATATCGATACTTTTTCTGTGACCTACCCTGAACTTGGAGCTAACAAAGCCCACATATTGGATATGGTAGCGCTTGAACAGGAACGTTTCACTCAGACCCTTGAGCGAGGCCGTCGCACTGTACAGCGAGCTATTGGTTCAGGAGGTATAGATCAGGACAAACTCCTAGAATTGTATGATTCCCAAGGGTTACCTCCTTCTGTGGTCAGCGATTTTGCGAGTGAGTTAGGTCATTCAATCGAAGTCCCCGATGGGTTTCTTGCTATGGTTGCTGAACGACATCAGGGTGAAACAAAGAGTGGAAAGAAAAAACGGGTCTCCATCGATGCAGAACCAACTAACCTAGATTTTTACAAAGACATGGAGAAGCGATCTTTTTCGTCAGAGGTTGTGTT
Organism: Euryarchaeota archaeon UBA136; assembly: GCA_002506485.1. Lineage (GTDB taxonomy): Archaea > Thermoplasmatota > Poseidoniia > MGIII > CG-Epi1 > CG-Epi1. The sequence goes on from DAXQ01000061.1 coordinate 18,683, forward strand.
CTCTGATATCGGCCAGATATCCCTGAAGAACACTTTGTTTTACCCAGAAGGAGGAGGCCAATTGAGCGATACGGGCGTAATTGTCTGGAGTGGTAAAGAGAGTCAGGTGGTCGAGGTCCAAAAGGTAGGTGATGTAGTTGTTCACCGTCTGGAAGGGGAAACTCCTCCGGTCGGAACCCAAATCTCGGGCACAGTCGATGATGAACGCCGTTCGGGACTGAGTCGTCATCATACAGCTACACATTTGGTCGGCTCCGCAGCTCGTAAAATCCTGGGACCTCATGTCTGGCAAGCAGGAGCTTCCAAATATGTGGATCGAGCTAGATTGGACATCACTCATCATCGAAGGCTCACACGGGACGTGATTGACAATCTGGAGTCTATGGTTAATCAGTTGATTGTTGAGGATCATCCCGTGACGACGGGATTCCATAGCAGGGAAGATGCAGATAGAGAGTATGGCAATACCCTGTATCAAGGAGGCGCACCCAATTATCGAGAGGTACGTGTGGTTGAGATCCCGGGTGTTGATGTGCAGGCATGCGCAGGAACCCATGTCGTCTCAACCTCTAAATTAGAGGCCGTCAAGGTTTTGAGGACAGAGCGGATACAGGATGGTGTGGAACGCATAGAATTCTCGGCAGGACCTGATGCAATCAAGGCAGCCCAGAGGGAAAGAGCACTACTGGAAGAGACGGCCGGGGAATTGGGTGTACCTGTAGACCAAGCTCCATCCGCTGCCCAAAAATTCGTCAAGGAGTGGAAAGAACTCCGCAATCGGGTTTCTTCGCTGGAAAAAGAGCTGGCCTCTCTAAAATCATCAGATCTGGAAGGTGAAAAGATTGGAAATCTCACTTTCTTTGCACAAAATCAGGAAGAGACTGATTTTGCTGAGGTTCAGAAGTTAGTAAGAGAGCTTACTTCAGGAAAAGATACCGTGGCTGCAATGGGGTGCTCTAAAGGTGATAGTGGTACGGTGATTCTGGCGAAATCCGATTCCGTAAATCTGGATTGCGGTGAGATTCTCAAGAAGGCATTGTCCACTGTCGGTGGTAGTGGAGGTGGCAAGGAATCCTATGCACAGGGTGCTTGTCCAGAGAACAAACTCTCCGCAGCCTTGTCTGAGATAAGAGATTTGGTTTCCTAATTATATAGTCTCAACCATTATGCAGGAATTTACCAGATACTTTATTCCATTCGTACCTTCCAACCATGTTTCCAGTTCATCACTTTCGGAACCAGGTTGGAACCATAGATGTTCGATTCCTAGTTCCACAGCTTCTTGTGCTACTTTCATTGCAATCGGTGGAGGAACAACAAAGTTGACAATGTCTGGTAGTTCTTCCATCATTCCTATTGAAGCGTAGGCCCTGTCTCCTTCAATCAGCTTATCTTTAGGATTTATAGGTACTATATCATATCCCTTGGAACGTAGTTCAAGATAGATCCGGTTCCCGAATTTATGAGGTTCATTGGAAGCACCGACTAGTGCAATCCTGACATTTTTCTGTTTCAACTTTTGTAGAACCATTTTAGTGTCTTATAATCATTCCATTTTTAATGTTTGAGATGGGATGCGGAAACGCACACTAGCCTTGGCATTTTTTGTAGTCTGAATCCGGGGGACTATAGTCCCCCGTTATTTTTGGGTTTTAGAAAAAGATATTTAATCCACCTTTCCGGCAGTCCTTCAATGGATTTAGTGATTGTTGAGTCCGGTGCCAAAGCCAAGACAATCCAAAAATATTTGGGTAAAAATGTACTGGTAAGGGCCTCTGTTGGTCATGTTCAGGACTTACCTACAAAGGGAAAAGATGGCAGTAAAGCATTGTGGAGTCATACTGATACTAGTCTACCAGATCCTCCTTGGGGTTGGACTGAAAGAGCGGAGAAGACAGTAAAACGTATTATTTCAGACAGCCGCCGTAAGAAGGTAGATAGAGTTCTTATCGCTACAGATCCAGATAGAGAAGGAGAATTTATAGCCTGGAGACTTGCTGAGTTACTTTCGGAATTTGGTGATATTCAAAGAATTACTTTCAATGAAATAACTGAAACAGCGATAAAAGAGGCTTTGCAAGCAGCAGGTACGGTAGACATGAATCTTGTTGATGCAGCTAAGGTTCGTAGATTTATGGATCGTTTGATTGGTTATCGAACTTCACGCTTTGCTAGGTCTTGGAACTTAAGTTCCATGGGGCGCGTTCAAACTCCAACGTTAGGTTTTGTAGTTAAGCGTGAAAAAGAAATTCAAAAATTTATTCCAACTCCTTATTGGGCTGTTCAAGCTATTGCTTCGGGAATAGATTTTAGAGTTCGATTTCATGATAAGGATGATTCTTTAGTCTGGAAAGATGAAAAAGGGAAGATTAATGTTCATCGTACAAATGATTCAAATTTGGCCAATAAAGCCTATGAATATTTGAATCTAGAATCTCAATTAACTGCTAAGACGGTGTCTTTAAATGATTACAAAAGACGTCCTAAACCACCTTTTACCACAGATACATTACTTCAGGCTTCTGGAAGCAAATATAGTTGGCGACCAAGTAATACTATGCGTATCGCTCAAGGACTTTATGAGGCCGGTCACATAACTTATATGCGAACGGATTCAACGCGTACTAGTGCATCTTCCCGTGATAAGGCAAAGAACTTTATCACTTCCAAATGGGGTTCCGGATTTGTAGGGAAAGGTTCTGTCAGTGGAAAGCCAAAATCAGGTGTTCAGGATGCACACGAAGCAATTAGACCAACTAATCCATTGTCTGAATTACCAAATGGATTAGATGAATCTCAGACACGTTTATATCGTTTAATTTGGTCAAGATTCATCGCTAGTCAAATGTGTGATTCCGAGTGGACCAGTATGAAAATACAAGCACAACTTGAAACATTTGATAAATTATTGGATGGGGATACTAAGTGGAGAGTAAAACCGGGTTGGGAATCTGCATTTGAAGTAATTGACCGAGCACCTCCTTCTTCACCGCCTTCTCCTGAAATTACAGAAGGTAGCAAAATTAAGTTAGACAATAAAGAAGGTAATCCAAAATTAATTGAGGATCAGACAAAACCTCCTGCCCGTTATACACAACATGGTTTGGTTGCTCTGATGAAATCAGAGAGTATTGGTCGCCCTTCTACATATGCCACAACTATTAAGAAATTATTAGATCGTAAATATTGTAGTGATACAAAGGGCCGCCTTAAGCCAACCGAGCAAGGAGTGTTGCTTTGTGATGAAGTAGTTCCGTTTTATGATTCCGAAAAAGAAAAAATAAGTTTATTTTCTTCATCTTTTACTTCTGAAATGGAATCAGATTTAGACCTGATAGAATCGGGAGTAAAAGATTCAGTCAGAGTCTGGGACGATTTTGTATCTTCATTTAGGGGCTTACATGAAAAAGCATTGGAAATGAAGAAGGAAAGACCAACACGGAGACAGATTGAATATTATGGGCGCTTGGCATCCTTGATTTCAGATGAGGTTCTTAACAAAATTCTGGATGGCCGGGACCCACTTTCAATGGATGGCGAGAAAATTGGTGAGGTTATAGACGGACTGAAAAAAGCTACTGCGGATGTTGTCTTGCCTGCATCAGCTAAGCAACTATCATACATTGAAAACTTAGCCAGTACATTGGAACTTAATGAATCAACGGCCTGCGAGTTGGTTGAATTAGAACGTTTTGATGAGTTGACAGGTGGCAAGTCGGGAACTGCAAGTTCATTGATAGGCAAGCTACGAGAGAAGACCGATTCCATACCTCGGAAGCCGAGCCCAAAACAGCTAAATTTCATTAAGAATCTGGTTAAGAAGGCTGAATTGGAAGAGGAAGCAGCCTGTAAATTAGTTGGAGCAGACACCTATTCCGATCTTTCGGGGGGGCGTCAAGGAACTGCTAGCAAGTTGATAGAAACTTTGCGCAAGCGCTCTGCAAAGTAGGATGGTTAGGCTTTTTTTTGCTTTGGAATGCCCAGACTTGGAGACTGAAAGTTTACCTAGAACCTATATTTCTGAGAAAGCTCGAAATTATCATATTACGATTGCCTTCCTAGGCGAGAGACCTAATCCTGAGTTTGAGATCCAAAGAGTTGCTGATGTCTGTATTGGTAGACTTCCATTGGAATTGGAGTACCAGAAGTTGGGAGCTTTCCAAAAAGCATCCAATGCACGAGTCTTGTGGATGGGAGTTAAATCTTCAGGCATTCAGGATTTGGCGTCCAGAGTAAGGCTAGTTTCTAAGTCTGAGGACCGTCCATTCTTGGCTCATGTAACGATTGCTCGATTCAGGAAGCAGACCAATCTGGAAGATCTTATTTCAAAACATGTAGATACGCAATTTGGTAAGGGTTTAGTGTCAAATCTTATTCTTTTCAAGTCTGAATTGACAAGGCAGGGAGCAATTCACACCCCGCTTTATTCAGTAGATGGGAAGGGCAAGGTCGAGCATTTAACATAGAATCTATTGGACCTCTGAAATGAAAACTTTTGAACACAAAAATCTGAGGGGTGCTTCTCTCGAAGATCGCGACTACCAGTCCAATATATCGAAAGCTTGTCTGAAGCAATCAACTATGGTCATCCTTCCAACAGGAATGGGAAAGACCGTAATTGCCCTACGAGTGATATTGGAAAGATTGCATGTTGGTCCTGTTTTGTTGATGGCACCTACGAAGCCTTTAGCTCAACAGCATGCCGAATTCTTGGAAGAACACATCAGTTCAGGAGTAAATTTGTTTACTGGGGCTATTCCTCCCCTTCAACGTGAGCCTCTGTGGAAATCCTCAGGAATTATAGTTTCAACGCCTCAGGTTGTTTCAAAGGACATTGAAAATGGGAGGGTGTCTCTGAAAAGCTTCTCATTATTGATTTTTGACGAGGCGCATCGGGCAGTGGGGAATTACGCCTATGTTTCGATAGGGCGTCATTACTTATCCGTTGCAGACAATCATCTAGCAATAGGTATGACTGCTTCGCCTGGTAGTTCTAAATCTGAGATAATTCGCTTGTGTCGTGATTTAGGTATATCTGCAGTTGAGAAAAGAGACGAGACTGATCCAGATGTGAGGCCCTATATTCAACCAATCAAAACAAGTTGGATTCGCGTTGAGATGCCAGCTTCCGTCAAACACATCGCAAATCAGTTGAGAGGTTTGCAAGATTACCTGTGTGGGAAATTGTACAAACAAGGTCTGTTGGATAGGCCACGTAAGGTCTCCACTACAATGCTATTGGAAGCTGGAAGGAAGTTACAAGCACAATATATTCGGACCAAACCTAGAACTCCTCCCCAGATTTTCAATTCAATGACAACCCAAGCCATGACTATGAAAGTAGCTCATGCCGTACTTACAGTCGAGACTCAAGGTATAGTTCAATTCTTGGATTATGCGGTACGAATAGAGAAAGATGCCAAAGAAAAGAAGAGAGGTAACAGGGCAAACAAATGGCTTCATTCAAATTCAGATTGGAAGGCTGCGGTCGAAATAGCCAAGTCAAACAAGGATAATCATCCAAAATTGCAACGTCTAATTGAATTGGTCCAACTACGGCTCCAGTCTGGTTCATCCCGCTTCATAATCTTTGCAGAAATACGGCATACTGCAACCTTGATAGTAGAGAATCTGAAAACAATTGAGGAGGCCAGACCAGTTAGATTTGTAGGTCAGAGTTCCCGTGAGAATGACAAAGGAATGACCCAAAAGCAGCAGAAGGAAATTTTGTCCCGTTTCAGGGATGGCGAATTCAATATTCTGGTAACGACATCAGTGGGTGAGGAAGGTTTGGACATACCTTCTACAGATGCAGTCATATTCTATGAGCCGGTCTCGTCGGCTATAAGATTGATTCAACGGCGGGGTCGAACCGGACGTAATAGACCTGGTGAGGCATTCATTTTTGTAACGTCCGAAAGCAGGGATGAGGCTGCGCTCTGGAGCAGTAAAGGCAAAGAGAAGAGAATGCATGACTTATTCTCTACAGGGAGAATGGAGATTGACTTGCCAACACCTGAAGAATTAGCAGGCACGAACATTATTGAGAAACCAGAGGATGGTTCTGCGCAAACAACTTTTCGAAGCGATTAACGAACGTTAAGAACTAATATTATACCGACCTGTGCAAATGGTTCGATATGCGGAGAAATCCAACAGTTCCATTAAAGGAAGAAGTGAAGTATGGGCATGGTTTCTTTAGAGGTGAAAAATGCCCTCTCAGTGGAGAGGAAGGCGTATTGGTGATGTCCCCAAGACATTTGGACCAGTTTGGAAGGATTATGGCAGGAGTTCTGCGTCACTTCCCGGACAAATTCGATCTTGAGATGGACAAGCAAGGCTGGGTTGAGGCGACTGAATTTGTTGAGGCAGTAAAGCTTCAGAGACGTCATTTTCATTTTCTGGAAACTAAACATTTGCAAGCAGTGGTAGAGACAGATCCCAAGGGCCGTTACCAGTTGAATAGTGGCAGACTGAGAGCAACTTATGCTCACACACTTGATCTGGATTTAGATCTACCCACAGATCAGAATCCTGAGCACTTATATTTTGCCTGTTCTAAAGAGGATTCAGATGAATATCTGGAACATGGATTATATCCAGGGGATCGTAATATGGTACATCTTTCGAGTACAAGATTAAATGCTTTGGAGGCCGGTCGCCATATTATTGGTAAGCCCATAGTCTTGTTGGCTGATGTTAGGGCCGTTGAAGGAGCGGGCCACGAGATTATGAAAGCAGGTACGACAGTCTATCTAACCAAGGATATTCCTGGTGAATTTCTTAAGAAACTTCCAGACAGTACGTAGGTTATTGCAATTACCATGCAGTCCGAGAAGCAGAATTTGGACCGGCGTTCAATAGCCCGGGTACTGATTAGCGTTAGTGATAAATCTGCAATTGATGCCTTTTCAAAGTCTCTAGTAAAGAATGGAATTGAGATAATTTCTACAGGAGGGACTTCTAAGATTCTGTCTGAGAATGGAATTGTAGTAACGTCCGTAGAGGATGTTACGAAATTTCCAGAAATGATGGATGGTCGTGTAAAGACCCTTCATCCACTAATCTTTGGTGGCATTCTTGCGAGAGACTCCGATAAGTCTGAAACAGAACAATATGATATAGGAATAATTGATATGGTGGTTTGTAACCTGTATCCATTTGGAGACGCAGCATCTAAAGGTGTTGAGATGGATGTTCTAATCGAAGAGATTGATATTGGAGGGCCCAGTCTGCTTCGGGCCGCAGCTAAAAATCATGTGAGAGTCGCAGTTGTTACCGATCCTTCAGATTACGACTGGATTTCCAAGGAAATTGAGGCCGGAGGCCTTAACCTGGAACAACGCCGTCAATTAGCTTTGAAGGCATTTAGGCACACTGCTGAATATGATACAATAATTCAGAATGAATTGAGTTCCAGATTTGGTGAAGAAGACTTGCCTTCCTCTTTACATGTTACAGGGGTTGGTAGTCCCCCTCTGAGATATGGTGAGAATCCACATCAATCCGCTATTTTTTATTCGGATTCATCAGTTCAGAGTACTTGCGTCTCAAATTCCACCCAGATTCAAGGTAAACAGCTCAGCTACAACAATCTTCTGGATTTCGACGCTGCTCTGGCAATGGTAACGGAATTTGAGGAACCCACCGCCGTCATTGTAAAGCACAACAACCCTTGCGGTGCGGCCAGCGCCAGTAATTTATCCGAAGCATATGAGCTAGCTCTCAAAACAGATCCCCAAAGTGCTTTTGGAGGGATAGTAGCCTTCAATCAAGAGGTTGATGAGGATTTATCAAGGAGTGTGACATCAGCATTCAAAGAAGGAGTTATTGCTCCTTCCTTTACCAGTGCTGCTATTGAGGTCCTATCGGAAAAAGAAAATCTCCGGGTGTTACAGACAGGGGAACTTTCTGATTACCAGAGGAGTCCCTCCCTCCGTTCTCTTAATGGTGGGTGGCTTTTCCAGGAAGCCGATGATGTTTCGATTGACTTATCTGAATGCAAGGTAGTCACTAAACGTAAACCTACAACTCGTGAGTTAGAAGGGTTGCAATTTGGCTGGAAGATAGTAAAACATGTCAAAAGCAATGCCATCGTGTTTACTCAGTGCAAGAGAACTATTGGTATTGGGGCGGGTCAAATGTCCCGAATCGATTCAGTTAGAATTGCAACTTCCAAATCTATTCCCGACGCCCAAAAGACAGTTATGGCCTCTGACGCGTTCTTTCCTTTCAGGGATGGAATTGATGAGGCTGCCAATTCTGGTGTAACAGCCATTGTCCAACCAGGTGGTTCAGTTCGTGATCAGGAGGTCATTGCTGCAGCCGATGAACACAATATGGCCATGATTCTCACGGGAATCAGGCATTTCAGGCATTAATGGAACAACTCTGGATTTATTGTGAGATGTGTGAGGAGGAGAGTTCTCACGAGATTCTAAAGAGTAAGACCTCCACTAGGCGAGGTTTCAGTTTTCAGGGAGTTGTCCAGTGTCTCGAATGCAATTTAACAGGCCATGCAGAGATTAAGGAGGAACCCCCCCTCTCATTGAAATTGCGCCTATCTGATGATAATGAGACTCTCAATAATACTTTAGATGTGGACCGCGGTGTTCTAATCAGAGTTGGTCAGACTCGCCCACATCCGGATGGTCTTATTCTCATTACTAGCCTTGAATTGGGCAATAAACGTCCGTCACAGGCATTCTCACAGGAAAAGCCTATTGTATGGGCCAAGAGGGCAACTCATGCTAAAGTTCGTTTTGCAATTCACGAGGGTGAATCCACCAGTTCATTCAAGCAGGAATTTGAGTCCGAAAAAGAATTCTATGTAGGGATGCTACTACAACTTCAGGGCAGACGTTCTAAAGTCAAAGCGATAAATCGGATTGGAGGTAAATCCGTAAAAGCAGCATTTGCTTCAGAGATAGCAAGAGTTACGTGCTTTTATTTAGCAGATAACAAGTCAAGGCGCAAGGAATCGAAATCTAATGGAAGAAGAAATCGAAATTGATCCTGAAATAAAAGATTTGGACGAACCGTCTCCCGATGAAAAATTGGATACGGGACCGAAGATAATAACCAATTTTGAAATTCTCCAGATAATATTTTCTAGAAAAACTGCTCCCCACGCCATGGCATTGTCTATTTTCTTGATTGTTCTGGGTGTAATTAGCCAGAGTTCCAGTCAATTCTTGGTAGATCTGATTCTGATATTGGGATTCGGTTTTTCGGTGGGATATCTCATGACCGCCATCCTGATGCGTTTTGATTTCGTAAGAAATTTTTCAATGGGGGGCTACCGCACCATATTGCTGGTTCCGCTCACGTTATCATCGCTAGTGTCTCTGTCAATCTGGTATGTATTTGGCTTTACAGAGTATGGTGATCGTTTGAAGGACCTATTGTCCTTGGGTTTGGTAGTTATCTTTGTGCTCTGGCAGTTTGCCCAAGCTTGGTGGATGCGCGTCCCATTCAAGGAACTGGCTATTAGCCGCATGTCCAAGGTAGTGAGTAGAGACCAATCTAGTTTTGGGAAATTGGCCAACGTCATTTCTCCTCTTTTCTGGTCAATAGTAGGTTTTGGTATATTCTCATTCTTGGAGTCCCAAGGTACTGATTTCAGCTCCACGTTCAAGATAACGTGGTTTGTGATTATGGCAGTTCTGGGTTCAGTAACATTTTACCTTCTTTTCCGTATGAATTCAAAACACTGGTCAGACCCTATGATATCGGTTTTTTCGGCATACTTTGCTATAGGTTATTGGGGTTTTCTGGCCTATCATGCGGGAGTCATGTTGTACTCTCGAGAGAATCAACCCAGTTTTGTTTTTGATTTGATATTCATGGTTATTACGATTATGCTGGTCATATACTCTCTATCGGCTCAGGCCCTTCGATCCGAAACAAGAAATGAAGCGAATGGTAGCAAACCTAGGAGCAATATTTTGAATCGCCATAATGTTATCTTCTATGCAATTTCTTTCACTGCAGCTTACGGTGCAAGTAGTTTTTTCCTCGCTTCCAGAGGAACCATATTTGTGGATAATATCAAAAGTGTGGGTTTCATATCCCATTTGATAGTAATCATATCGGGGATATTGGTCTTATTACTGGTCAATTATACTGCATTGGTTGGGCGAGGTCTGATTGATCAAGGTTTCGTGGAGTCAATACGTACCCCAAAGGATAATTAGTATATTCGAATTAACAAATCATGAATTGGTTGGGATTGTTCACTTTGAGTTCCGCCACAGACCCTGAGTTGGCACCTCATGCCTATCTGCTTTATCTTTTACTTTGGACATTTGTTGTTGGTTTGTTTGTTTTATTCTTATTTCCAGTTATAGGTAAAACTTTGGGGTTCATAGTAATAACTATTCTGATATTGGTTTTTGTGTTAATGGTCGTATATTTCCATAAAACCGGTCTTTTTGCAGATTAGTTAGTAAGTTATTTCAGTTCTATTTCCAAATCCTTTAGTATTGTCTATTAGTCTCGCCCAAGTTATTCTGAATTCGTACAAATTCACTTTTCCCAATGCTTTTGATAATTCTTCATTGGTTCTTATGTATGGATATTTTCTGAAGTAATTTTCCCAGTATTTTTCGTTGGCCTGATTTATTTCACCTTTAAGCTGTAATCCTTTGATTTCTTTCCATTCCAGTCCATCGTCCTGTATGGTTGCGGCGCACATCTTGTTTATTTCTAAGTTTTTGATGTGATTAGATTCAGGATTGCTAACGAATACAAGTGAAGCCGATTTTTTGATGATTGCATAGAATACGGCTGCAGCCCCAGTTCCATCCTTACCATGGGTGGCTAGAGTCATGGTATTGTGATTCTCCATAAATTTCAGGATATTATCCATTATGCAATTGACATTAGGCTTAAGTTTATAATATAGTCCGTGTGGCGCCTCATTCCCGTCGAGGTTTATTCACGTGACAACACATTACGACGTACCCGGAGAGCACTTGGTTGGCGCGCTTGCCAACAGCCTCAAGAGCGTGGATGCTATTCAACCTCCCGATTGGTCAAATTTTGTTAAGACATCAATGCATAAGGAACAATCACCAACACAGCCAGACTGGTGGTATTTCCGGACTGCCTCAGTTCTCAGAAAGATTGGGGTTAATGGTCCCATAGGGACAGAACGTTTATCCCGTCACTATTCTGGAGCCCATGATAGAGGTTCCAAACCCAACCGAAGTAGTAATGGAAGTCGAAAGGTGCTTAGATTAATAATGCAACAACTCGAGATTGCAGGCTTTATAGTAAAATCAAAAAAGGGCGGCCGGAGTTTAACACCCAAGGGCCAGTCTATGTTGGATAATACAGCCTTTGATGTCAAGAAGAAACTAGAAAAGGAGATGAGTTCACTCAAAAAATATTAATGTCAAGTAGGAAAGCTTATGCTCGTAAATTACGCTTGAATAGATTAGTTAAACGTAATCGCCGAGTTCCAGCCTGGGTGATTCAGAGAACCAACAGGAGATTCACTAACCATCCTAAACGTCATTTCTGGCGCCGTGGTAAACTTCACAGGTGATATGAATGGCTGACGATGAATTAATGCAGGAAAGGTTGTACACGATTCCATTGCGCAAGCTTCACAAGGTTCCACGCACTCGTAGAGCTCCTGTAGCAATACGAATGGTTGAGGATTTCATAACCAGGCACATGAAACCCGAAAGAGATGGTGAAATCTTAACAACCTCATCTGAGGCCCTCAGTGGCAGTGGTGAGGAGAAGCAGCTGTTTATTGATCCACCTGTAAATCAATATATCTGGTCTCGTGGAATTGAAAAACCGCCTTCAAAGGTTCGGGTAAGGGCTTTGAAATTTGAAGATGGCAGTGTAGTGGTACACCTCGCCGAATAACCCTATGGCCTTACTTCAGCGGGATCTTTTCAATAGTCCTTATGCTGGTGTTTTTTGCACTACCAATGATGTTCTGACCTTGATACCTCCAGGTATACCTAAGGACGATATAGAGGCCATTTCTGGTGCTTTAGGGACCACAGTTGAACCCGTTACTATAGGGGGTAGTCGTGTGGTGGGGACTCTGGTGGCCATGAATAGTCAGGGATTACTGGTTTCAAACATAGTGACATCTCGTGAAATTGGAAAATTAGAGAAACTAGCATCTGATTTTAATTTACGACTAGGTGTAATATCCGATCGTTCCAATGCGATAGGAAATAATTTTCTTGTCAATGACAATGGAGGTTTCTGCAATGAGAGACTGGGCGCCCAAACAAGAGAATTAGCTCAAGAGATTCTTGGAGTAGAAATAACACCTAAATCACTGAATCAGATGGATACTTTGGGCATGATTGGCTGTGTGACTAACAAAGGAGGACTTTGCCATCCCGACATAACAACCCAAGATCAGAAAATGATGAAAGAAATCCTAGATGTTCCTATAATGGAAGGAACGGTAAACTTCGGTATGCCATTGGTAGGTGCCGGGGTTGTAGCCTCATCGGAAGGTGCAGTCTGCGGTAGGCAAAGTACAGGTGTAGAATTGGGTAGAGTTGAAGAGGCCCTCAGTCTCTTTTAAGCTTGGAAAGAATACTTGTCACAGCTCCAATCTCCGTATCCAGTCCAAGTTTGATTTTCTTACCAGTAATATCAAGATGATAATTGGA
>DAXQ01000009.1 GCA_002506485.1 Euryarchaeota archaeon UBA136
ATCATCAAGATTTACATGTGAGATCAGTGCCTGCTCGGCCAGAATATCCTTGAGAATCCTTCTGAGCTCCTGATTGACCCTTTCCTCTTGGGCAATCCTGACGATTGTCTTGGCAGGATGGACATTAACATCAACATCCTGTGCTGGGATCTCCAGGAAGAGCGCTCCTATTGGGAAATGGCCTTCATGCAGCAAACTTCCATAGGCACCTCTTATCGAGTAACAAATGCTTCTTGCTTGGACAGGGCGTCCATTGATGTGGAGATAGATTCCCAACATGGTCTTTCGTGAAACAGCAGGGCGCGTTAGGTAACCATGGACTTTCAATCCGTTCCCTTCACCCTCAATCTCGATTAATTCTTTTGCAGCGTCACGTCCTAGCAAGACCCCTATTCTGGTTTTAAGGTCCGAACTAGGAGCATCTATCAGTTTCCTTTCGCCGTGAACTAGGTTGAAGCCTACATCAGGTTTTCTGATAGCTTCGATGGTAACTGCCTTCACAATATGTTTCAGTTCGGTTGACACTCTCTTTAGATGCTTTGATCTTGCAGGAGTATTGAAGAACAGGTCGGCCACTTCGATCGTGGTTCCCTGTGGGGCTGCATGGTCTTCCACTTTCAGCCCTTCATTCCCTTCTATGGTTATCCTGGTCCCGACCTTGCTTCCCTTTTCTGCGGTCGTGATTCTCAATCTTGAGACTGACGCAATAGATGGTAGAGCTTCTCCTCTGAATCCAGAAGTGTTAACAGCACTTAGATCATCGAAAGAACGAATCTTCGATGTCGAATGTTTCTTGAATGCCAGAGAGGCGTCTTCGCGGTCCATACCACAACCATCGTCCTGAACAATAATCAGTGAGGTTCCTCCCTCTTCAACTCTTATCCGTATATTCTTTGCACCAGCGTCCAGTGAGTTTTCCACCAGTTCCTTGACCACAGAAGCTGGTCTTTCGATTACCTCTCCAGCAGCAATCTGGTTGATTGTATGGTCGTCAAGAACTTGGATAGTACCCATTAGTGGAAACTACCGATTATGACCACTCTAAATGACCTTTTTGATAGCGTTCAATTTTTTAACACGGTCATACATGCTCCGTTATGGACATGGAAATCGAAGAATCTGAACCTGAGTTATTCAAGCCGGAGAATAAGGGGTTCTTTAGCCTTTTAATTGAATCCTTCAAGTTCTTCACTTTGAACTTGCCAGCCATAGCAACAATTGTGGTGCCTGTATTTTTTGTGGTTGAGTTTTTAGTTCCTTTTTTTGCACTTTTCATCCCAGATTTTGCTGACGATTTGACTGGTTCGGACTTCGTTAATGACCAACTTAATAACATGACCAAGGTTTTGGTTTCTTTATTGATTGGAGCTATAATCGGAGGAATCGCTTGGATTGCAGTTATTAGGGTCATAGCGGCCGCGATGCACGGCGAAAAATTGCCACCGATTCAAGCCATGAAGGAAGGTACAACTATGCTCCCTATGTTTATCGTCACTGCGATTCTGTTTTATGTGTCGCTGATAATTGGTTTTACTCTTTTGATTATACCAGGAATAATTCTGTTTGTCTGGTTCTCTTTTTGGCAATTTAGTTATGTTCTCAGGGGAAAAGGCGCAGTTGCGGCGTTGCTGTACAGCAAAAGTCTGGTTGATGGTGATTTTGTTCGCGTATTCCTGAACATACTAGGTATCACAATAGTAATGTACCTTTTGAATAATTATGGTATCGATCTTATCGCTGATTTCGTGGCAGGTAACGTTGGAGAGGAAGGCGACATTCCATACGTCATTGTAAATGCGATTTTCGTAGGTCTTGGTAGGGTCTTTGAAGGAATAAGAATAATATTCCTGATGACTCTCTTTATGGATCTTGAGAAAGACTGATTCTTACTTAGTTCCTAAACCAAGCAGGTTCCCCATTCCTTTGAATGTTCCCATTACAGATTCTATCAAGGAAACACCATATCTCTCTGAAACGAAATGGGCTATGACCAAGTATACCGAAGCTCCAACCACTTGCAGTGGAAAACTTTCTGGTATTCCCATAAATCCAATCTCACCAAATTCATGTATAGATTTCATCACAAGATAAGCTGCAAATCCGATTAGTAATGAAGTAGACAGATTGAACATAAATTTGATATCAAGATTCTTAGTCGAAGCAAAGAGTGCATATCCAATTATTGTGGCCAATACAATCCCAATGAATAGGCCAGTAATGGCATCACCACTTTCCGTTCCTGCACCTATGAAAATGACGGTTTCAACACCTTCTCTCCAAACTGAAACGAAGGCTAGTAGGCCAATTCCAAATGCCTCACGCGTTTCAATTGCCTTTTCAGCTTTATTTTCTAGAACTTCTCTAGTCGCGTGTCCTATAACATGTAGAATAACGGTGGTAATCAGTACTGCGGCAATCAGATACAGAACACCTTCAAAAAGTTCCTCATTCGTTTTTGAGAACTCACCAACAATGATCTCGAAGGCTTGCCAAGTTAACACACTAGCTACAAGTGCGAGTAAGACTCCACCCCAAACCCATTTGGCCATAAATTCTCTATTAGTTCTATACAGTAGACTAACCAATACGCCGATTATAAGTGCAGCTTCGAGAGCTTCTCGAAATCCAATCAGAAATCCTGCTTCCATGTCCATTTTTTCACATCTGTATTATTTAGGCCACCCTAAAAAAACAGGTCTATATAATATTTAGGTCACCCTAAATATCATTGCACATATCACGATAGATTGGTTGTTTAGGTTGCCCTAAATTTTTTATAATGGCACATCTCCTCCTCGATATGTCTTCTATGGATGCCCTTTCGGAAAGCGCCGAGATGATGATCAAGAACATCCACGAATTATCTTCAGAAGGGCAACGCGTTAGGACTTCAGACCTAGCGTTCAAGACTGAATTAAAACCGGCAACCGTGACTGAGATGATTCAGCGTTTGGGAGAGATAGGTCTTGTTGATTATCAAGCCTACCACGGAGTATTTCTGACTGATCAGGGTCAACGTGTGGCTAATGTGATTGAACATAGGTTCAAAATCCTTCAACGGTTTTTGACTGAGATTCTGGGTGTTGGTAAGGAAGAGGCAAATGAGGTGGCCTGTAGAATGGAACACATTCTGACACGTGATGTAGAGACCAGACTGAGCAACCTTCTGGGCGCCGATTCGAGAGAGGAGGGAGATCTCCTTTGCCATAAAGTCAATGTTGAAGCTGAGGCCGAACCGGAATTCATTCCTTTGACCAATTTCAGAGAGGGCAAGACCGGCAAGGTGCGTATAATCCTAGAGAAGAGTGAGATGACAAAGACCTTGGAACAAGCTGGCCTATCGCCGGGAACTACAATCATGCTGAAGAAATCGAATGCTAATTCCTACGATATTGAAACAGAGCAAGGCTCCTTATCTTTGGATAATGATTTAGCAGCCAAGATAATAGTTCAGAATTGATGGCTTCCAAAGGCATTCTTTATATTGTGATTAGTGGTCCTGACGCCTATCAAAGGGCTTCAGAAGGTCTTAGAATGGCTGAATATCAGGCTGGTGATGGGATCCATGGTGTGGCTTTGATGCTCCAGGGCGAAGGCGTTGAGTGGTTACGAGAGGGTGATGAGGAATATAGAAAAGAAATCCAGACCTCTATTGGTGTAGTGCATGAGCTTGGGTCTCCTGTCTTTGTTTGTGGAGTTTCATTGAATGAGCGTGGCCTGACTGCGACCATGAATGATTACAAATTCCTGAATTCCTCAGCTCCCAAAAGAATAAGTCAGGTAGTTAGCAAAGGCTGGCAAGTGGCAGTCTTTTAGCATCCAAAAGTCTATATTAAGGCCTCTTCTGCGGCATGATATACGGATGTGATTTTTTCCTACATCCATCTATTGGTGAACAAAATGGGTACAATGCAAGTAACCGATGCTAATTTCCAAGACACGGTCGAAGGTAACGATCTGGTATTGATTGATTTCTGGGCACCCTGGTGTGGTCCATGTAGAGCACTGGCTCCTGTTCTGGAGGAATTAGCAGCCGAGAATTCCAACCTTGTCGTTGCCAAAATGAATACTGATGAGAATCCAAACACCGCAACTCAACATGGAATAATGTCAATCCCAACCATGATGATTTTCAAAAAAGGTCAACTAGTAGATCGTTTAGTCGGTGCACTGCCAAAACCCCAGATAATGGAAAAATTACAGTCTCATTTCTAGTTACTGACAATTCTTACGTTAGCTAGTTTTAGTTCATTCATGAATTTAGCACTATCATCCTTAGAAAGACAACATTCCAGTGAATAAATCTCATACATTTTGTGGAAACTGCTGGCCTTTATCACCACTCCCATGTTCGAATCCTTGAAACTGACATTGACCAATTTTGGTATAGGTATTCCTCCACTTCGAGGCTCACCCTCCATTATCCGACCCACATCCTTAGCGTTGGTTGTTCCTCCTTCTATAACTAGATGGTCACCATATATCATCACCCATCTACCCTTTCGGTTAACGTCTTCCCATGCAGATGTTGTAGGTAATGGGGGGCCGCCTTGTGGAATCGAATCAATATCATCATCCCATTCGCCATCATCCCATACAGTTGAATCCTCTTTTTCTAAAAGAATAGAGACTGGCACCCACTCCTCACCATCCCAGAATCGGGCCTTACTTGTCAGTTTCCCACTTTTAACGTCAGAAACCAATCTTTCCATGGATATTGGACCATATATTTCATCATCCACTTTTACAGGAAATTCCTCTTTGTTTGTGTCCATCTCAGGCCTCGTATACGTATGCCTTATTTGAATCTAAATCAGGCATCTCCCCCAGTTTCCATCCCTGGGCCGTTGTCTCGGCGTAGTAGTACCCTATCTCATTCTCTTCCCCTTCATTTAGAATGTAGTACAATCCTGATGCTCCTGTCAGATTGATTCCAACCGCGGCATGTCCGTAACCATCCCATGCATCAGGTATGAGGATCAAAGCCGCTTCGTATCCCAGCGGTTCCAACAGAGAGATTAAGAGAGCAGAGCTATCCTCGCAGTCCCCCGCTTGATCAATCAGTGTCTCGATTGGATATCGTGGATATTCACCATATCCTGCAGTCAAGTTGTCCTCAGCATATTTGAGTGATTGTACGAAACTCATGATGAAGTTCACTTCGTCCAAGTTGTCAAATCCTTTTTCTTCGGCAGCAGTCCTCAGTTTTAGTCCGATCTCTACAATTGCTTCTTCATCTGTGGTCACGAAGTTGATATAATCCTTGTATTCCTTGACAGTGTGTGGCTGATTTGAGTAAAAGGCATATCTTGCAGGATTAAAATTATGGGTGAGTTGGAAGTCAATAGTGTTGAATCTCCAGGAATATGATTTCAAGTACCCAAAGTTATAGCTTTCAATACTAACGTATAATCTGGCGTCATCATTTTCGTTTGATCCATCAATTTCGCCATCCAGAGTTCCGTTTCTGCCTTGCTCCCAGGAATCGGTGCTCAGATTGTAGGTTATAGTTGCCCGATAGCTATCCTTGGAGGAACTGATATCGAACTCTTCGGGATTCCTGAACTTGTAAAAAATAGCTATCACCGTAAATTGATGTTCGGTCTGGTTGTCAGGTACATTCAGTTCGAACTCCGCATTCAAATCAAATTTTTCCTGCCACGGAACAGACCAAGGATTGTTGTTGTTATCAAAACGATGGAGTTGCTCAGAACCCTGATAGAGATAGAATACCAATGGGGCGTTCGCCTTGTTGTTTTGCTTATCAGTCAATTCAACCCATTCAAATACAAACCTCAGGGCAATATCATTCAACGGGTCAACATCTTCTGAATCATCATA
>DAXQ01000059.1 GCA_002506485.1 Euryarchaeota archaeon UBA136
CCATGAAAAGGAGAATCCCAAAGGTCACCAGATAAGGGATGTAAATAATATCTGAAATAACAAAGAAGGACAGTGCTAAATAGGACATTGAGAACAAATATCCCAGCTTGACACGCCCTCCCTGAATCCAGAACACAATACCGAGGATAGCTATAAAAACAGAAGGTCCCACATTTATCATATAATAGACTGCTAAATTTGCCAGAGATGATAAAATGCCATTACCGATGAATAGATAGGCTCCAATAAGATCATCATCTGGAGTATAGGGCGAAAAATCAAGATACTGTAAATAGAATAGATAACCAGAGAGAAAGATTAGGAAACCCAGAGTTTGCCTACCAGCACGCTCACGGTTGGTAGCATTCTCCTGCCAGTAAAATAGAAGATGGGCCATTAACAGGGCCAAAAGCATTCCAGGGAAAAGAAGGCCCATACGATGCAGCGATGGTAGGATCACGATAAACAATGATATCAATACAATGAGGCGAGAAGGATGCCGACCATGTTTTGAGTTTGATAATCTCAAAAGCAACCAGATAAAGAAGGGGAGAAGGGCTATGAACGTGAATCTGAGGGAAAATCTCCATAGCGAGAAAGTAAGGAATCTAGGGGCTAGGGAGAAGCAAAGAGCTGCAAACCAACGACTTCGATAGTTGTCTGTGAGCTCGCCTGAGAGCATGAAAAATCCAAATGTCGAGATCAGGGAGAGAAAGATGCTGTGGATGATAATATAATCGTAGATTGAGAGGCCTGTCACAGTAGTGACAGCTGATGCCAGCAGTGTAGCACCAAGCGGACTCGTTCCAGGAAATAGTCCATAAAGTGATAGAACTTCTTCAGCCCAAAATACCTGGCCATGAGATATAATCGCCTTGGTCATGGAGATATAATAGAAATTGTCAGTGCCTGTGGGGGAGGGCGTGATAGGGTAACGTAACAGGAGTGTGAAAAGGCCTAACAGAATCAGGCCGCTTTGCTTGACCGGACTTGGACTTTTCATGTTCTATCAGATGGATGATGTATTAAGCGTGTATGCTCGATAGAAAATGGTTCTTTGTACTGCATATTTTTATATAGCAGATACTGTCCTCTCAAATCACCTATTATGGGGGCGTAATTTGTCTATACCTGACACCAAGAATTACAGTCTGATGGCGTTACTGCTTTTGACCGCTCTACTAGTTGGAAAAAGTGTCAATGGATACCCTGGAGGTGGTGAGACTGGGGGGGACGAATGGGCTATGGAATCTATCGTTAAAGGTTGTACCTGCCATATGGATCAACAACTCAACGAAGGAATGTACAGTTTAGATGGAATACCTAATACTTATGTTCCGGAAACCACTTACAACATAACACTAACCGTCAACGATACGAACGTCGATTCGGTTGATGGTTCTGTGAAATACGGTGGGTTCTTGGCTGAAGTAAGTGAAGGTGTTTTTGTTGCAAATGAAAATTACTGGGTAGGAGGTAGCGGATCATACATTTCACATAATGACAACAGTAACATGGTTAGAAGTTGGACTTTCCAGTGGACCGCTCCTACTGAAGGTACAGGCGATGCATTATTCACCATCTATTTCAATGTCGTGGATGGGGCTGCTTCTTCCGGAGACCAATGGTCTTACTTGACTGCGGTCTCACTTGGTACGCCCCAAGAAGTTTCAAGTGAAGTATCGATACACGAATTAGGAGTTACACTAATGCAATATTGGATTGGCCTAATCGGGATAGCATCTGTACTTTTGTCTATCCTAGTGGCTTACATAGTAATCAGAGGAGGGAGTGCACATTACAGAGGTTAATGAAGTTCTGGAAAAGGTTTCAAAAGGTGAACTTACTACCGAAGATGCCCAAAAACTTTTAGGAACCTACAAAGATGAAGAACTAGGAAAGGAATTGAGAAATGTTCCTGGAAAAGAACAACTGGAGATATTTGCCATAATCTTGGTTCTTATGCTTCTCGAATTGATGTACGATTCACTCTTTATTTATGGTATTTTAGAGAATTGGGACCAACAATTTTTATCATTTACGATTGCCATGGCATTCTTAGTCCTAGGGTTGATGCTTGATTTCTATAGAAGATCATTCATGCCAGAGGTTCTAGAAGCCAAAAAGAGAAGGAGGAAAGTTATCACCAAACTGGAGAGATAATTATGGATA
Organism: Euryarchaeota archaeon UBA136; assembly: GCA_002506485.1. Taxonomy (GTDB): domain Archaea; phylum Thermoplasmatota; class Poseidoniia; order MGIII; family CG-Epi1; genus CG-Epi1. Next base: position 2,173 of record DAXQ01000059.1, read on the forward strand.
TTACACGTAGAGGTTTCCTGAAAGGTGCAATCGGACTTGCGGGCGCAGGGATGACTGGTGCACTCACAGTTCCTGCACTGAAATCACTCCTACCCCCTCCAGTGACAAGATGCAACGAGGATAATGCCCATGAAACACTGACCTACAAGAGTGAGAGTGGGAAGTGGTACGAAAACAAGGGAGGGAAAGTAGCTAAGAAAGAGGATTTCAAACTCTGGGATGTTGCTATCGTCAATTGGGGGCCAAAGGAACTCGAGGAAGAACTGGGGAGTTGTGAGATTCAATTGGCTCTTGTTAAAGTCCCTACTGAAGCTGGAATGGAAAACCTAGGCGTCTCGGATGATGGAGGAAATAGCACTATGATGGCATACCACACCTACAAGTGCCCGCACCTTTGTTGCAAACCTGTATTCACACCAGAAGGAACCAGTACCATCAGTGGTGGTGACTACAGTAATATGTTTTTGTGCCCCTGCCATCTTTCATTGTTTGATCCGGTATCAGTGATCAAGAATATAGACGAACAAGGAAGAGAAGTTATGGCTGCCGAATTGTTGGAGGGGCCAGCACCTTATGGCTTACCTGTAGTACCTATTGCTGAAAAAGATGGAGGATTAATAGGTCTAACGACACACTTAGACTGGCTGAAATATTGCGGACAGGGATAATCATGAAATTCAACAGAATTGTAGCTGCGATAATTGGGTGTCTGGTATTACTGTCTCTGCCGGTAAGTGCTGAAACTCCAATTCTGGAAGAATTAATGAGGAAGTATACCTTCCCATTGATTTTCCTGTCTTTGGCTGGTGCGGTAGCGGGGGTTGCATATCTATACGTGACTGGATTACTCCCTAGTGCTATATTTGAATCCTGGAAATGGGTTGATGAAAGATTCGCACTGCACCGCTATTTTTCCTTAGCTAAGAGAGAATATTACTCAGTTGTTTACACCCTAATGCCTGCGACTGGAAGGACTATGCCACAGTCCCACACAGAGAGATACAACGTGAAGGCTGTGTGGTATTGGTATCCCTTCTACTCATTAGGAGGATTATCCTTTTTTGCATACGTAGTGCTTACCATAACTGGAATTTATCTAGGGTTCTATTATGTTCCAGACGGTCAATTCGTCAACGAAAATGGTGAGCCATGCGGTACAGGAACTTGTACTTCTGGTGCCTATCAGTCGATGGAACTTATAATGACTCAAGTGTCATTTGGATATATCATTAGGGCAGTTCACCACTGGTCAGCGCACTTCATGGTTGCATCAGTCTTTCTTCACATGATGAGAGTCTATTTTGTTGGAGCGTACCGTAACCCAAGGGAAATAAATTGGATGTTGGGATCAATCCTACTCATGATTACTATTTTCTTTGGATATACGGGCTATCTTTTGCCCTGGGATGAATTGGGTTTTGCAGCAGGTTCAATTGGACTGGAAATGGCAACGTCTATACCTGCTATGGGTCCTTTGATGGCACAGATTATATTCGGAGGAACGCAACTTACTGGAGATACTATAACCAGAATGTACTGGTTGCACATTTTCGTTCTGCCTTTAATTGGAACCATCCTAATTATTGTTCATATGGCACTTGTTTGGATACAAGGGGAGGCTGAACCGCATTAATGAGTGAAGACAGCGCTACCGAAATGATTACTGAGTATCAGGATGAGCAGATTGTTCTGGATACTGTAAACAAATTGGAGCACCGTGAAGACCACTCAGTACTTGAGGCCGATATGGTCAAAGGCGAGCCACTTTATCCTCATGAATTGACAAGGGACGCAGTTCTGAGTATGTACATCATGGCTCTTTTCTTCTACTTGTCGGCATTTGTGCCACCACCCTTACATGGAGCTGCAGACCCAACAGCAGGTACTGCATTCCCACCACCTCTTCCTGACTGGTATCTACTATGGGCATTTGGTTGTCTAAAAGTCGCTTGGGATATTGAATTCACCATATTCGGGTATCATTTCTTCCTGATGACTGCAAAAGTATGGGGAACCTTGGTTCAAGGGATGATCGTAGGGCTCGTGGTAGCTGTTCCATTCATAGATCGTGCCATTGGATTTTTGATTGATCCGCAGTATGGCGATGTCGTCAATAGAGGGCACGAGCGACGACCCATAGAGGACCCTGTGAGGGCAGCTATCGGAGTTTATGGAATTGCTATGGTAATTATGCTGTCAATTTACTCAATTAATGCCAATGTTGCCATTTATTATCCTGAAATAAACACAAAAGTACTATCACAAGTTACACTCTGGGGTCCACTAGGATGCGCTTTCATTACTTACCTTTTCTTGGATAGGAGAAGATCTGAAGGTGCAAAACCACTGACTGACGAAGAACGGTTTGCTCTCTACACTGATGGGATTGCTGACAGAAGAATGCAGAGAATCTATGAATTCAAGCTGAATAGGTGTTATCAGTGTGGCCTTTGTGACGATATTTGCCCTGTTAGGGACATGGAAGGAGAACATGAACTTAATATCATTTTCAACACGTTCCAAAATGAACACGATGGAGTGGCTATGTGGTCATGCATAACGTGCGGAATGTGCACAGCTGTTTGCCCACAAAATATAGAATATGTTGACTATGTACTCGAACAACGAGCGTTAACCACTTCAGGAGCAATGTCATGAGCAGAACCAAACCATATTCGAGAACTATCCCACACCCGCTTTTTGAAAGATTAATCGTAGAAGACGCGATGAAAGAAGAGAAAGAACCATGGAAACCAGAAAGACCCCATGAATACGGATATTTCCCTGGGTGTGTCGACTTTATGGATGTTGAAGTAAAATTCACTCATCTAAACAAAGGTGACGCAGATCATGCCTCGATTGCGGCTGCCTCAATCAAACTTCTCAACTATGCTGGGATTGATCCACTGATACTAGATATGAATGTCTTCAAATGCTCCGGTCACGACCAACTTTGGCAGGGTCAGCTAGAAGTTTTCGATACTCTCAAAGAACATAATATGAGAAGATTGAAAGAATCTGGAATCAAAATTGTGACCTGTTCTTGCGCTGAGTGCTACCGGACATTCGCTGTGGACTATGACCTGCCAAATACTCTAGGAATAAAAGTTGAACACATCACGCAGACTCTTCAGGGCAGGGGATTGAAATTCAAAGCCCCAGAGGACGTGACTGTTGCCTACCACGATCCATGTCGTCTGGGCAGGATGATGGGAGAATATGAGGCCCCTAGAGACCTAATCCAACTAGTGGACGGGGCTGAAATGGTAGAATTGGAAAATAACAAGGAAAGAGCCCTCTGCTGCGGCGTCTCCTCGATGATGTACTGCAATGATGCGACCAAAGCTGTTCGCAGAAAAAGGCTAGATCAAGGTACTGACGCTGGAATTGACATCATGCTTGGTGGATGTCCTAAATGTTACATGCACATGCAATGTATGTTGAATGAAGAGAGAATGAATCCGGAGGAGGGACATCATCATGACTACGAAATGATGGATCTTATGCAATTTCTGGTTGCTTGTCTGGAGGAAAAAAGCTAGTGGCAGAGATCGATAAGAACTTCATGAGTACATACCAGAAGGTGGCGACCCACGATGGTGAGTCCGAGCCCATCCAGATCTGGGCCAAGGATTCCAGTTCCTATGGAGGAGTCGGGACCGATAAACTCGGGATTTGGGGCAGCGTTGTGGCTGTGGATTTCGATATCTGTGTGGCCGATGGAGCCTGCATAGATGCCTGTCCAGTCGATGTTTTCGAATGGATAGACACACCAAAGCATCCTGCCTCCGACACGAAGGCGATAATGTCTCGGGAGCCGGATTGCATAGTCTGCAGAGCCTGCGAGGAAGTATGCCCCGTAGACGCAATCCTGATCACTGACCCTGGGGACATCGGATCTGGGGCTGAACCTGCAAGCTCGGAACAGGCTGAGGAAACTGAAGTGCCTACTGAAGCGTTGATGGAAGCTCCTGTAGCAATTGTCTCAGATGATACTTCCCTTTTCTTCCACAAACCAAACAAATGGCTCACTAGGACCAAAGACGTATTGAACAAGGAAGAACTCCCTTCAACTGGTATCGAAAAAGCGAAGGATATGTTCAAGGAACTCAGAAAACAAACCCTTGATTCTTTACCTCGAGGGAAGGATTACCTAGCACTTGTCGATAACGAGAAATGTATTGGTTGCACTCAATGTGTCTACTTCTGTAATTTTGCCTCAATAGATATGATATCCTGGGACCTGATGGCGCGTACTTCACAGTTCGAATCCAAAAAGGCCTTGATTCTCGAAGATACATGTACAGGTTGTACACTCTGTGCATTTGCATGTCCTGTGGAGGCAATAACCATGGAAGCTAAAATCTAGCTTGCATAACCGAATGAATCTATACTACGCGATAATAACTTCTATCTGGGTAGCTGTGTTGTATGCAATCTGGGCTGCCACAAAGGCTGGAGACCCTGGTTACGGACAAATTGCTTTCCTGATAGGTGGACTGATAGCAACATGGTACATAAGAAAGAGAAAACTAGAAAGGCCCAGAATTGATGATAAAGAGATAGTGATTCCTGAGGCCGAATTCTCGGTAGAGATACCTGATGAAGGAGACAAATATTTCTTCAGTGAAAGTGCTTATCGTAAGATAATATGGATAACAACCGTTTTTGCCTTAATAGCAGTTAGTCTTTTTCTAGAAGCTATTACAACTGGAAAGAACATAGAACTAGGGATTATTTCGCTGATTTTGGGAATTATAGCCTTTCTGGCCCCTATCTTACTTCCAGTCAAAGATGACATTGAAACACTGAAAAAAAGAGCCCTGAAGGAGAGGACGAAAGCTTGGCATAAAGGTAAATTTAACCAATCCTCTGAGGAAGAGTGAATAAGATTCTTCAAGAGGCTCTGAAAAGGGTTCAACCCAATGAAAAGGAAGCTACGCAAATAACCGAGCTAGCCCAGAGACTCCTCGATGAGGCAAGTTCGAATAAGGAAATTAGTTTTAGTCCACTAATCGTTGGATCTGTAGCAAAAGGAACCTTTCTGAAAGGCGCAGACATCGATCTCTTCCTAAGATTTGAACCGGGAACGGATCTGAAAAAGAAAGGGTTGGACGCGGCTAGGAAAATTCTTCCAGACGGAAGAGAACTTTACGCTCAACATCCCTATCTCCGTGGAGAAATAGATGGTGTGGGGCTTGATGTGGTGCCCTGTTATGCAATCGATGACCCTGCAGATCCAATCTCAGCTGTTGACAGAACACCTTTCCATACTGAATGGGTGAGAGGGAACATTGCTGGAATGGAAGACCAAATAAGACTTACCAAACAATTCCTGAAAGGTGCAGGAGCCTACGGTGCTGGAGCTGCGGTAGGTGGCTTCTCGGGTTACCTGGTTGAGGTTCTGTGTATAAAATATCAAGGTTTTACTAACCTTCTGGATGAAATAGTGAATTGGAGGCCGCCCGTCAAACTAGGTCTGGTCAAGGGTGCACCAGATTCACCAATTATGTTGCCTGATCCTGTTGATGGAGGGCGTAACGTGGCGGCAGGCGTGACCCTAAGGGGATTGGGGGCTGCAATTCTGGCGGCAAAAGCTTTCACAGATAAGCCGTCTCTAGACTTCTTCTTCCCAAAGAAGAAAGAACGGGCTGTGCAAGGATACGTTACTACTGTCATACTTCCTCATCCAGGAGGAAATGAGGAAACGGCATTACCATGGCTTCAGAGACAAGGCAGAAAGATCTGTAGGGCCATAACTGCATTCGAACTGATTGCTTGGAATGCTAATCTAGGTGAAAAGGGATTTGTTGTTCTTGAAACCTCAACTGTTGAACTTCCAGATATTGTTCCTCACAAGGGCCCCGCACCTTGGGATAAGGGAGCCATTGAATTCCTTAAGAAGTATCCAGATGCTTCATTGAGCGGAGACAGATTAGAAATCGGAAAACCACCTAGGCATTCTAAGATTGAAGAAGTGATTCTTGAACTATTGCCAGAGGCTGAGGTTAAGCTAGGTTTAGAGAAGAGAGCTGAACCCGTACAAAGAGTTCCTTGGTTAGATTAAAAAGATAAAATTTGGTAGACGGGAGCCAAAGCTCCCATTTACCTGGTGAACGGGGCTTTGCAGCCCCGCTCTATTTTTGGCGACACTAAGTCTATGATTGTAGACCTATATCGTAACCGATTACGTCACCAGTTGGCTCGAACTTCATACGGAACGAGTAGTCAGATACATCTGAAACACTCGCTAAATCCGAGTCAGCTTCACCTGGGTGAACTTCAAATTTGTCACCTGGGCTCAACTTACCATTGAAGTCGTTGTCAATGAAGACTACAGCTTTACCCTGGCCAGAGTAGTAGCCGTATACATCAGAGACTAAGCCATCAGTCTTAGTATTTCCCTGTACATCCAGTAAATACCAGTGTACTGAGTTTACGGAAACTTGTGGGTTGATCTTGACGATTTGAACCGTCCAGACGCCACTTCCGTCTTCGCTTGCTATCATACTGCCGGTTGGTGCATTCTTGGTTGTACCACCAAGGAAACTGCTAGCCCAAACATACAGTACTGCAGCCAGAACAACTGTAATAGCTACCATCAAAATGACAGCAATTACAGGCGAAACTGCCTGCTCATCGTTCACTATTCTGCGCTTCATAGTTATGTCCTCTGACCGAAGTCAGAAGTTTAGCACACTTATGACAGCATATATACCTTACGTTAAACGGTCCCTTCGTAAGACGATAGCACCTATGACTGTCAGGATGACCGTTAAGCTGGCTCCGGTCCAAGCCATTGACAGAGCCCATTGTGGCACTCCAGGCTCATCATGTGAATCTATCTCTGGAGGTCTCAAAACAGAATTGTAGGAAGACCAAATCCCTCCATCCTGATCTTCAAAGATTATAGATAGTTCAGCTTCTCCTTCCCCCAATTCAAATGATTCTTCGGGTGCCTGCCAATTGAATGTCCAACCATCATTACTACTTGAAAGAACCAATTGATGAACATCGGCAGTAAATTCAGTTGTTTCGCTCAAGGTTCCGTTGGTTACTGTAATATTCACTGCAGAAATCGCTGAATAGTTGCTTGCAGTCAAGATTAGCTCATATGATGTCCCTGTCGTAAAGTGTGAATTTTCAGGCAGACCATCCACTCTGTAGACTGGATCCTCTGCTTGTGAAAGAGGAAGAAACAGGCAAATTGCCAATACTACAAGCAGTCCTTTTCTAAGTGAATACATATGAACTTGTGAAGCGATTTTACTATTCTATTTAAGAATACGTGCCATCATCTTGTCAGGCCGCGGTTCTGTAAACTTTCCAATACAAGTCTGACCTCAGCTTCGCGAAGACCCAAAAATGCAGCTGCACCCTCGATAGTGTAATTCTTATTGTGTAATATATGATGCAAGAGTCTGCGCTCTTCATACGTACACTCGGCACTATGGGCTGTAGAGATTATCTCTCGATTCAATTCCCCTACAAGAGCCATCAGACTCCGCCTCTCGTCTTCAACATCTCTAATTGATTTCCTTAGATCCTCAGAAACGCGGGACAAAAGATCCATACGGGCCTTGGAATCCATATGGCGTGATTCCGCAACCGCATCCAATACTCTTCTATTTTGTTCCGAAAGATTTGATATGTCAAAATCCGTTTCAGCCTTCTGCTTGTAAGTGGAAGGACCAATATCTATGTGAAGGGAAACCTCCCTGGAAGCAGCGTAGACACGGCGATTGGGGCCACGACTACTTGGCTCATCGCGAGACTTGACTAATCCATGTTGCTCCAATATTCTGAGATGCTTCACTACAGCCTGCTGCGTAACCTCTATTTCACGTGATAATTGCAAGGGATACAGACGCTCTACCGACAATAATTGAAGAATACGACGGCGAGTAGGATTCTCCAGCAGGTAGAACAATTCGTCTACTTCATCAATCGACATATGAACCTCAGGTTGTATACCGATTGTTGTAATGGGATAATAAAAATTACTATTGGGTTCCGACAGCCTTTAACCTGTGTGTTCAATTAGTTATTATGGACTACCGAAAGCCCAGCAAGAAAGTAATTGTTGAGACGGTATTGGACGTCCTGAAAGAAAGAGGTTCAGTGGATACACAGACCAAAATGCACAAACATACATTGAAGAGACTGAAGAGCAAAGATAAGAATTATCGATTGTCTGCGGAACGGATGAGGATTGTTGCCATACTATCTAAAAAAGTAAAAATTGGAATGAGAACGCGGTCTGTTGGTGCTGCGCCTGAAGCAGACGAAAGCGACTTTAGGAAACAGGGATTGGGTTATGATCCGGTAGTAAAGAGATGGCGACGAATAAGACCCGGAGAGGATCAAAGTGGCCACCATCACCATAGGGGTGAATTTGCATCACCCGGTCAGCCATGTCCTGCCTGTACCTCTCCTCTAAAAAAGGTCCATAATGCTACCCTGTATGGAGGCAAGGTTGCAATCGGTTTCCGTTGCAACTTATGTGGATACCTCACGGGCCATCGATGGAGGGAACCTTCCAGATATTCCTTCAGCTTCAAAGGCGGTAAGTAATTGGAAGTCTTCCAGCATAAGGGGATTTGTATTAAGGAAGATAAAAGAACTGTCTATCTTGATCCTTCAAGCGGTAGGCCTGACGGAGCAGTTACACACGCACATTCGGATCATCTCAGACCTCGGACCCATATGACAAAGCCTACGGCCGATGTAATGAAAGTAAGAACTGGATCAAAGAAAGCAACCGTACATGATTACCAAGAAAAATTCAGAATCAATGATTTCGAACTTGAATTCATATCTGCAGGACACGTACTAGGTTCAGCAATGATCGAATGTAGTGGAATCCTTTACACTGGAGACTATAATCCTTATGGGACTGTAACTGCAGGGATTGCGAAGCCTCAAGATTGTGATACCCTGATAATTGAATCTACCTATGGCAAACCAGACCAGACTCTGCCTGACAGAAACGAAGTATTGAGGGATCTCCAGGCTTGGATCGAGGTGACATCATCCAATGGAGGGGGTATCATAGGGGCCTATTCATTGGGTAAAGCTCAGGAAGTAATAGCAACCGCAAACAATGCGGGAGTTGTACCGGCCGTCTCGGAAATTGTAGCATCTGTAAGTGATATTTACAAGAAATATGACGTTGCCTTGGAATACGTTCCCTATGCCGAACTAAATGAGAATGAAAAAGAGAACCCCGGATTACTAGTCACATCCACGACAGCAACGAGTGGTAGAAGACCGGACCCAGCTGTTCAGAATCTGAGGAGTAAGGGAGCAAAAGTAGCCCGGGTCTCTGGCTGGTGTGCCTTCGCAGATTGGGCCCTAAGAGGGGTAGATGCCGGATTCCCTATCAGCGATCATTCTGATTTTGGTGGGACCATGAAATTCATAGAAGAATGCAACCCGAAACAGGTCTACACCGTACACGGTTCAACCAAAGAATTAGCGAAACAGGTTGAGAAACAACTAGGGATTAAGGCCAAACCGTTACCTAAATATGG
>DAXQ01000013.1 GCA_002506485.1 Euryarchaeota archaeon UBA136
CGATCTGGGCGAGCAGTTTTTCAGTTCCTAGTTGCAATGCACCAGGATTACCGTAGTGTTTCCTAACTATGGATTCCTTGGCCGTAGCCAGGTCTATTCCATACTCATCTACGTATCGTTTCAGTTCAGAAACGATGACGTTTCGTTCTAGCTTATCGCCGACAGCTTTTACGATATCGTCGACATGTGTCTCAAAATCAGTTTCGTTTGTTTGCATGTAGAGCATCTCCTTGTTTTTTTCGATTCGGACTCTATCTCGAATCTATCCATTACTACCAGTCAGGGTATATATACTTATGGGCTTTTCCCCTTTTTCCCCTAATTGGATATAGGTCTGTAAAGGGGATTTGGATACCTTCGCAAGCGTTATAATGCGCCCTCTCGTCAGAAAGAAAGGTAGATAATTTGAAAGTAGATGAGTTGACCCCTAGAACTGGCCGAGTTAACATGCCAGTCAAGATTTTAAGCTTGGAAGAACCCCGTTCCATGGATAATGGGACAATAATCTGTGAAGGATTGGTGGGTGACGAAACCGGAACCGTGATAATGAGTTTCTGGAACGATGAGTGTGAGACCGTTGAGAATGGTCTGACAATTGATCTAAAGGATGCCCGAGCCAACCTGGTGCGCGGCCATATGAGAATTAGTTTGGGGAAACATGGGAGTATGAAAAAATCCAAATCCGGGCTTGAGACAATCAAGGAGAGCATCAATCTTTCAGATATTGAATATGAGATGCCCAGAATGGGTCGTGATGGAAGAGGTGGAAGAGGCGGCGGAGGTCGAGGCCCACCTAGTCCCTGGAGCACCTTGATGAAATTGAAGCGCGACACAGGCAATAGAAAGTACTTCAATCGTGATGAAATGTCCAAGGAAGATATCGAAGCAGCCATTAAGGAAATGGGAGGCGATTAACTCTGGCAAGGCGGGGGAGACATAGGCGCCGGGGTCCTAAAAAGGCTCAACCTCCCCAAAGAAAAATCAAGAAACCTCAGAAGAGAAATAGACCGAAGAGAATGTTGAATGAAGGCCGCCGTACGGAGCTCCTTTTTTTCTTACGCGAAATAGTTCTTGAATCAGGGGTTTCTGAGAAGGAAGCCGAACCTTTCTTGGCATCTTTGACCGCCAAGGGCTCTCGTGAATCGGTTGAGAGTGCAACAGACTTTTTGGACTCAAGGATCGAAGAAGGATTCATCAGTGAGGATTTACGCGCCCCAATCAAAAGCGTCATGCGAAGATTCACTAAAATGCGCTGACATGGTTCCCCGACCATCGCGTAGCGAATTATCAAAGCATTGGATACTTGATCCCGACACTGTCTTTCTGAATCATGGTTCGTTTGGAGCGTGTCCCGAAGTAATTCTGAATGAACAGGAAAGGCTGCGACGGCAGCTGGAAACTGACCCCGTTCAGTTTATGGAGGTAGATGCCAGAGAATTGTGGACCCAGGCATTGAGCACTCTTTCTGATTTTATGAATGCTGATTCAGAAGGCATGACCTTCGTAACGAATGCTACTTCAGGAGTCAATACGATTCTAAGATCATTGGATTTGCAAGCGGACGACGAGATAATAATCTCCGACCATTCTTATCAGGCATGTTGGAACGCAGTTGATTTTGTCACCAATAGAACTGGAGCCAAGACCGTAGTGGTTCCGATTCCGTTCCCGACTGAAAGCGATGAACAAGTAATAGCAGCAATTCTGAATCATGTTACTGAAAGGACAAGATTGGCCTTGATTGATACAGTAACGAGCCCCACCGGCCTCCGAATGCCATTTGAGAAACTCGTAACCGAGTTACAATCTAGGAATATTGACGTATTGCTTGATGCTGCCCACGGTCCCGGCATCGTCCCCATTGACATTAAGGAGTTGCAACCAGCATACATAACTGGCAACGCTCACAAATGGCTATGCACTCCAAAAGGTTCGGCATTTCTCCATATTCGTGAAGATCGAAGGGAAAGAATTCGTCCTCTTTCCATCAGTCATGGCGCATCAGTACCTGGCACTCTCGAAGAAAGCTTACGTTTCGAATTTGATTGGACGGGCACTCAGGATCCAACTGCATGGTTGTGCATCCCGCAGGCCATAGAATTTCTTGGAGGTTTGTTGGAAGGCGGTTGGTCAGCCATAATGGAGCACAACAGACAACTGGCGCTATCTGGTCGGGAACTGCTTCTAAGGGCGCTAGGTCTCCAATCTCCGTCTCCAGATTCCATGATAGTCGGCTTGGCAGCAGTTCCACTTCCTGGAAAAGAGATTCTAACGACCTCGGCACTGGAACCAGACCCATTACACACTCTTCTTCTCAAAAAATACAGGATTCAGGTCCCGGTCTTCGGGTGGCCACATCACGATAGCCGCTATCTGAGGATTGCGGCACACCTCTACAATTCTATCGAGGAATATGAATATTTAGCAGAAGTATTGAAAGCAGAGATATAACTAAAAAATCTGACCAGACACTTTTAAAACAGGCAATTGTGCGCAACATTCCTATGGTGCCTGATGAGGAAGAGATAGAGGATTTGCCGGAAGAGGAATCCGAACAAGAGGCGGAAGAAGAAATAGATCCAGACGCCCCGCTTCGTCAGCCGATAGTTGCAGTTCTAGGACATGTAGATCACGGCAAGACTTCCCTTCTGGACTATGTGAGGGGCACGACAGTGGTCAAGCGGGAAGCAGGAGCCATAACTCAGCACATAGGCGCCACCGAGGTCCCCTTCGATACAGTTTCCAAGATATGTGGCCCTTTATTGAAGGAGGGAACAACGACCCTTCCAGGATTACTTTTCATAGATACGCCCGGCCACCATTCATTCACTACCTTGAGATCCCGTGGCGGGGCATTGGCAGATCTGGCAGTTCTGGTAGTGGACATAACGGAGGGGTTCAAACCCCAGACACTGGAATCGATTAATATCCTGAAGCAGCACCAGACCCCATTCATTATAGCTCTCAACAAGGTCGATAAGATGCCCAATTGGCGCAGCCGCACAGGATCGTTCATGGCCAATCGTTCCAAGCAGAGTTCGATTGCCAAACAAAACCTCCAAACCCGTCTCTATGAGATCATAGGGGAACTCGGTTCACATGATTTTGATTCAGCCCTCTTCTCCGAGATTGAGGACTTCCAGAAGACCATCGCATTGATTCCGACCTCGGTCAAGGAGACTGGAGAGGGCGTACCTGAATTATTCATGATTCTCATGGGGTTGGCTCAGAAATACCTTAGAGGCCGACTGTTATTGGGCGATGGCTCATCCGAGGGAACCGTCCTCGAGATTAAGGAGGAGAAAGGGCTAGGCAAGACCATGAGTGTCATAATCTACAATGGAATACTCAATTCGTCAGATACTTTGGTGATTGGCGCGGAACCAGAGTCCGTAGTCACTAGGGTCCGGTCACTCTTGAGACCCAAACCATTGGATGAAATCAGAGATCCCCGACAACAATTCGATACTGTGAAAGTGGTTGGTGCTGCAGCTGGTTTGAAGGTAGTGGCCCCAGAGATAGAGGGCGTCGTAGCAGGTGCACCGTTTTTCAGTGCCTCAAATGATGATGAAATAGATGCAGCATTGGACAAACTAGTTGATTCGATGCAATCCAACGTCCACTGTACAGATGAAGGTGTTGTGATTCGAGCAGATGCGATCGGGTCCCTAGAGGCTTTGGCATATGAGTTGGCGGCAGCCAACATTCCTATCGTCAAGGCATCTGTAGGGGATGTTTCCAAGAGAGACGTTGTGACTGCAGACCCTTCGAGAGAAGAATACAGGGCTATTTTGGCATTCAATGTCAAGATTTATCCAGACGCTAAGGGTGAATTATATGAGACTGGCGTTGAATTATTCGAATCTGATATCGTTTATCGACTTTTGGAAGATTATCAGGAATGGAAAGAAAAGATTAGGGATAAGCAGGCCCAACATTTGAGGGAGGATTTTTCCCATCCCGGTAAATTTGAGATATTGGAGGGCCATACATTCCGTACTAGAGATCCGGCTGTAGTCGGAGTTAGGATCTTGGGCGGGCGAATCGCAATCAATCAGGGCGTTCTGAGGAATGATAATTCAGTAGTAGGTACCATACGTTCACTGAGATCAGGAGAACAAGTCTTGAAAGAAGCCCTGCAAGGAGATGAGGTGGCCATAGCAATTAATAATGTTACAGTGGGCCGCCAAATTTCAGAGGGCGACGTACTCTATATCGAGATGGATGAGCGCGCGATCCTTAAGATTCGAGATGCTGGAGTAAAACTCAGTCCGATTGAAGAAGACATAATCACCGAAATGCAGGGCTTCAAGAAGAAAGACCAACCCTTTTGGGGAAGGTGATATTCCATCCGCCATGCTCTGGCGTAGATGGAGATTAACCGTTGGATGGTTTAAACGATGGTTAATCTGGGAATTCTGGCCCCCGTGGTTCTTCTACCTGCCAACCATTCTCTGGGTCAGTTTACTATCACTCAGATACCTAGGCCCACTCAAGGCAACTTCGGTAAATCCAGGCATATCGGCGTATGGCAAGTTTCTATTGAATACCAAATCCGACAAGCTCTCGGGATTCTCTCCAGAATATGTTGCCCCGTTCGAATTATTGAAATACAAGGAAGACTTAGGAAAGCGAACTGGAAAAGCCATGGATTTTGTCAAGAAACATAACTTCCCTGTAGTTCTGAAACCTAATTTGGGGGGCCGAGGCGTCGGCGTATGGATAGTCAAGGATAGTGACCAACTCAAATCCGACATCGAAATGATTGATTATGATGCAATAATTCAAGCCTATGTCTCAGGAGTAGAATACGGGATCTTCTGGATCAGACACCCCAAGGAGAAGAAAGGCCACGTGGTTTCTATCACTGAGAAACGCTTGCCCAAGATAACTGGTGACGGGAAGAGAACATTGGAAGAACTGGTGCTAACCCACCCTCGCTCGGTCTGTATGGCCAAGAAACATCTGACCTACCTCTCGAATCGTCTTGATTATATCCCGAAGAACGGAGAGTCCGTCCTTATCGGAGAGGTAGGGACACATTCACTGGGAGCACTCTTCCTTGACGGTAGCGAGATTCACACACCTGAATTGGACTCTCGATTCTCCAGCATCTCACAGTCGCACGACGGTTTCTACTTTGGGAGGTTCGACGTCCGAGCACCTTCTATTGAGCACCTGAAGGCAGGAAGGAAAATCCAGATTCTCGAACTCAATGCCCTTTTTGGAGAAATGACCCATATCTGGGATAGCCGTCGGGGCTTGCTCAACGCTTGGTCAACTTTGTGTAAACAGTGGTCCCAAGCGTACAGTATAGGGGCCCACAACCGATTCCAGGGAGCATCCAAGGCCAGATATTGGGATGTGGTGAAGGAGACGTGGAACGTCTGGCGACTCAATCGCCGTCACAAACGGGCTACTAGTTTGCGGAATGAGAGAATTCAGGCTTCCTTTTTATGAGGAAATATAACTGCAAACGTCGTCCCCTTTCCCAGTTCGGATTTAAGATCCAATTTTGCACCATGTTTTTCCACGATCTTTCTTACGACATGTAATCCTAGGCCAGTTCCTTTCCCTGGGTCCTTGGTTGTAAAGAACGGATCGAATATCTTTTTTTGTGTGGCTTCGTCCATCCCACTTCCATTGTCAGTCACAGAAATCGTATGCGTCTCTTTAGTGGAGGAAGTAGACAGTCGGAGCTCACCTTCAGCATCCATGGCATCAACACCGTTGTTTACGAAATTGGTTATGATTTGCGTAAGTTCCGAAGTACTCCCTAGCACAATCGGGCTCTTAGCATAGTCTTTGACAACCTCCACTGATTTTAAGTTCCTCGTGTGTTTGGAAATCTCTATTGCCTTGTCTGCGACGTCATTCAAATTTATTGACGAACGACCCAAGGTTCGTGCATCTCTGGCATGTGTGGAAAGGTCACCGACAATCTCCGAGATACGATTGGAAGCATCGATTATTTCCTGAGCATCATCCTGTATACGGGGTAGATCATCATCATCAACGATTGATTCAGACAAAGCCAGAATCACCTGTAAAGGATTCCTTATCTCATGTGCGATACCGGAGATTACGACACCTAGGCTTGACATTTTTTCAGCTTGAATAAGTTCCTGATTAGCCTCTTCGGCTTCTTCCTGAGCATTGATTTTTTCAGTTATGTCTACACCATATATGTTGACATACGCATGTTCAACCACAGGAACGAAGGTACAGGCATAAATCCGACCTCCCAAGGTATGATCAACATCTAGATAGTCGTCACTTTCAAGTGTTTCTTTGACGGTTGAATAAATTTCGTCAGGTACTTTTTGCCCAACTCCCACGTCTAGTTTTTTCAGAATTTGTCCCTTAGCCGGAGCGTTGGCAAAGATAATCTCCCCATCTCCTGATATTCTAATTACCGAATGCGGATTTTCTTCGGGGAATCGCGCTACCCCCTCAATCTCTTTTTGGCTATCAGTAATATCTGTGCCATAAACGTTCACATATTCATATTCCTTGATAGGAACGAACGCACACGCATAAATTCTTCCATCTAGAATGTGAGTTTCCGAACGATAAGTCTCATCGCTATCCATGGCCTTTCTTACAGATTCGAAAATTCTCCCAAATCGATCGCTGTTTTTGCCGTCAACAAAACTATCATCATGATTAAAACCTTTGATGAGGGTATTCCTTGCTGAGCTGTTCGCGAATAATAGCTCACCTCCAAAGGACACCCTTATCACAGAGTGTGGGTTTTCATCAGGGAAACGAGAAATATTCTCAATCTCCTCTTCAAGTTTTCTGATAATTGCTTCGTTCTCAGGCATCCTTACTCTTGTCTATTTTAGCAAATAAATTTTCTAATCCCTCATCCGCATTCTTCAGTAGGCTCTTATCACCATTCCAATCCTCTAATACTTTCATGTTCTCCAGTTCAAATGCGATCAGAGCATCAGTCACAGCATCTTCTGCATCCTGCCCAAGAGAGCCAACATAAACCACAGCCAAATCAGTATAGGCCCCCGCACCGAATTTTATGTGAAAGTCACCAAATTGAATGTCATTCAATGAAGAATCACTGTCCGAACTCACAGCATCTTCCATAAAATCCTTTACCGCAGAGAACATTCCTCCCATTATGTCCACATCACTGCCCTCAACATCTTTTGTGGTCAAGTTTGAAATCACAATGCCTGATTTTGTCAATAAAAACAGGTTGTGGATCTTCCCAAGTTTGCTGGGGTGAATCAGTTTCTCTTGCAGCATATTGACAAGTTTTGAGAATTCGGCCGTCTTTACTCCAGATTCGGCAAGCCCCATTTTATCCGGAGAAAAATTTTCGACCATTTTTTTGAACCCTTCCACATCACTTATTCCCGTTCTCTTTTTTTCCTCTTTCTCAACGACTTCGAATGCTTTATCAATGGTTTCTCTAACAACAGCGGTTCGCATTGGTTTTTGTAGATAGTCCATAGCCCCACCCTGAAAAGCCTTGATAGGAGTCGTGATATCCTGATTACCTGTCAACATAACGACTGGCATAGTCGGGTACTCTTCACGAACAATCTCCAGCAATTCCAGCCCATCCATACCAGGCATATCGACGTCACAGAACATCATCAAGTATTCCTCCTTGGATAGCATTTCCATGGCACTTTGAGCTTCTTCGGCCACTTCCAATACCACGTCAGACCATTTCCTGAACATCACATTCAATGAAACTCTTACGGCATGGTCATCGTCGACAGCCAATATTTTCATACTTCAACACGACATACGCCGCTACTAAAAGAATTAATGTTTGTTTGACTAACCTGAGGATATTTCATTCATGAGCCGCCTATATTCGGGATCGTTTCCTATGGCCTTTGCACGTTTTGAAGCCTCGATTAGATCACGTTCCCGAGTCGCGCGATCCGCTTCTGGTAGTTTTTTCCGGTGCACAATCTCATTTTCTGGTAGTAGATAGAAAATCCCGCCATCAACAAACAATAGCTCGTTCCTGCTGTAATCAAAGATTCGTGCTTCACTAGTTATCCCGCCTTCGAGATTCACATTCCCATATACATGCAAAGTGAAGAAGTTGCTTTCCCCAGGGTTGCCCATTTGATGAATTAACGACGGGGTCACTTTCAAAGTAGTTCCGGATTTGATTATTTCACGGGAAATAGTAGTCAACTTTTGTTTTTCTAGTTTGAATATTGCATGTTCCGCAACACCAAATATTTTCACTGCACCGAACTCGGCTTTCCCATGGTCATGTATGCCACTATAATCGCCTGGCTTCCATGACATTATCATAACCTCGAAGAAACCGCCGTTATGGACCATTTTCCGGCCATATGAATCAGAGACTGGATAATCATAGTCTACCCATCTTTCAATGTCCTCAGCCCTAACGTCACATTCTGATACGGCCTCATGGACACTTTCTGGAGTGAACTTGCCCAAACTTTCCAACATTTCCACTAGGTTTTTCACAGACATTTCTAATAATCCACTTGCCCATAATATCTGAACATTTTCTTTCCAATAGGGACATTCTTCTGATATCCCTCAACTTCAGCCTCGGTCATCTCCTCCATCGCCAATTTTAGTGCAAGATAGGGTGGGCAGTAATTCTCATCATAGATGAAAGTAGATACCCTCGGATTTATTTCCATCAGCACTCCGCCCCGTAGTTGGATGTCGACGCAGTAATCCATAGGGATATGCTTCATCACCTTTTTTCCATATTCTACCGATTTATCATGTGATATTACTTCGAAACCCATCGCCAGTCCCGATGCGAAATTGAGCCGGTCCTTGACCGAACAGATCAACATCTTCCCCTTTACCAATACAGGGTTTACTTTGTACTCTCGGCCGTCCAGATATTCCATGACCATCAGTTCGGGCAATTCTTTCCCTTCAACCGTCTTGCGCAATTCGTATAGGGATATGTATTTGGCAAAAGGTCGACCGTTGAATAGAAGGCCAAAGCGATCCGCCTTCTCGGTCATGACCCTGACCCCTCGGTTCCCTTTTCCAATCGGTGGTTTGAATACGACGTCGTTCTCTGGATATCCCAGTTTTGCAGCAGCTTCTTCAAGCTCATCTATCGAGTGGACCAGATAATACTCAGGAATATCCATTTTCCCTTTCAGATGTTCATACATCAGATATTTGTTCTCACAGACATTTACCAGTTCATGGTCCGAGGCCAATAAGCGGCAGTGTTTTCTTACTTCGTCACCAGCCTTGGAAAGTTCGAACATTTCCCAGGACGTCTGTGGAAATACAATATCTATTTCATATTTTTTTACAAGTTCGATGATTGTGCCGACATAATTCTTCTCGTAGGCCCATGGCGTCTCTTCAAAGGCATCACACATTCGGCTTCCAACCGCCTGTTCATGGGCGTTCGTTCCCAGAATGAACATCTCTGAATCCTGTAACTTGAGGTTGGTTATCAGGGCGTGACCGCCCGGGCATCCAATTCCGGTCAGTAGAATTCTCACTTTTCACCACCAGCCCTGTCTTCTAACAAGTTTTCGTATATGCCCAACAGTTTCTTTTCCTGCAATTCCCAGCTGTAATTCATCTTGAAGGCCTTGAATCCATTCTCGCCCATTTTCTGTCTTAATTCCTTGTCATTTGATAATTCAGTAAGAGTATCGATCCAATCATCAGAGACCATTCCGCATTGGTAGCGTTCAACAATCTTTCTTCGAGCTTCGTAAGGGCCAACTATGACAGGAACCCTGTAGGCCATCGCATCCAGTAATTTTTTGGGTATGGCGTAGTCCCGGAGGCGTTCATCAACATAATGTCCTACTATCAGGATATCACAGGTCTTGTAGCACTCACTCATCATGCTGTACGGCAAGGGCCCCGTGAACTTGGCATTGGCTCCCTTCTCAGTGGCTATTTTCTCCAGTTCTTCTATCATCCCACTATACCCGGACCGTCCCTTTGGAGGGCCACCGACTATGAGCAGACTGAGAGCACTCACCTTGGCTGTTGCTTCCAGGATCTCCTCCAGAATAGGTTTTCGCAAACCACCAATATATCCGGCAACGACCCCGTCCAATCCGAATCTGTCCGTTTGCACGGGTCTTGTAACCAATTCCAGAGGTTCTGAATTGTAGAGCACGGTTGCTCCACCCAGCCGAACGGCCAGTTCATCTGAAACAGTCAGGATCGCATCCACTTTTTTTATCAGAGATTTCTGTTTTCTCTCATAGTATTTTCCAATAAACCAGTTCTGGACAATTTCCATCATGGGCCAATCCTCATGCGAATCAAATATCACCTTAGCATTGTTCGTTGCAGCGGCTTTGATGGCCGAGTCCAGAGTTTCCAGATCATGGGCATGAATTATGTCCGGTTCATATTCAATTACCTTTTCCTGTAGCTGTTTCATAGCCTTACGGAATCCACGAACTTTGGAGAAGAACCCTCCGCTGAGTTCTTGAAAAACACGGACCACTTGGATGCCATCCCTTTCCTCATCCCACTTGGTTTCATATTTATCCGCCCTACGCGACCAGCAGAAGACAGTTACCTCATATTCTGCCTTGACAAGGGACAGCGCCTCGCGATAGACCCGTGTATCTTCATTTGGTATCAGCAGATCGTGTCCCAGGATCATGGCGACTTTGGTCATAGCAGCTGGTCTAACCTCACTTTTATGGTCTCGAAACCCTCGGCATAAGGGCATGAAAGCTGGATTCCCCGCATTTTTACCACAGAGCGGAAGAACTTCTCGTTAAAATAGGGATTGTGTTTTTGACTGTTGTAACAGTCCAAGGCTAGAATTTTCTTTTTGACATGCCTTTCTTCCAATGGAATAAAGCAATTCAGGGACACCGATAGATTGTTCCAGGGCAGTTCATATCCGAGCAAAGTACAATCACGGAAGGCTCGTTTGGCTTCAGACGTCACAACGGCATGGTCCTGATGAATATCTGTCGTGGTCGGCGTGAGAACAACATCATATTGTTTGGCCTTTGAGCGATCATACAAAGCCTGCAGGATATCCTGCCTGTCACGGGGGAAGTGCCGTGTATGAAATTCCAGGACCTCATGGGTCACACCTAAGATACTCCCGGATTTGGCAGCTTCATCAACCAGATCCGGGTACCGGTCACTTACCGCGCTAAAGTAGATGACATGTACTCCCCAACCTTTCTCGATCAGTTTGGCGATCGTCCCTCCGCAGCCCAATTCGGCGTCATCAGTATGGGGACTTAGTACAAGGGCACTTTTTGTCCGCGGCAGTTTAATCTTGGAAGTAACAGCATCCCTGAGAACATTACTTATGTTCCGGTTATCCCGTTTAGCATTAAGTTTGAGAGCTTTCCAATCATCGGCAAAATCATCCGTTATTGTGAACAGGTACTGTTCTGGCCGTTTCCCGTCTTTCCAGCCCATGAGTTATATATCTTTAAGAATTAGGTTATATAACCTTTCCTTTGATGGATTGTGTGGATAAAATAACCATAACCAACTTTGAAGGAGTGTACGAGCCCGCCGAAGATTCATGGTTGATGGTGAACCATCTTCCAGAGATCAAAGAGAGCGTTCTGGAGATAGGTTGTGGTGCTGGCATAATCTCCGTTCATCTCGCTTCCAAAGGAGCTCAGGTCACTGCCGTTGATCTGAATCCCAAGGCCGTCGAGGCGACCAGATTCAATTCCATGAATAATGGTGTCAAGATAGAGGTCTTGGAAGGAGATATGTTTGCTCCAGTGGAAGGTCGCAGGTTTGGGACAATAGTCTGTAACCCACCATATCTGCCCCCATCCGATGAGAAATACGAGGACTCTGATTTGGCCCTTGCAGTTGAAGGTGGCCCGACCGGTACCGAGTTCATTTCGCGCTTTCTTTCCGATGCGCCAGAACATCTTGAAGAAAACGGTTCGATTTATTTGATTACCTCAAGCCGGATGAAGAATCTGGAGACTGGATGGAAACGCCAGATTATTCATCAGGAAAAATTCTTTTTTGAAAGACTGGCTCTTGAGCGATTCTCCTAACCAGACCTTATGGGAGTAAAATCCTTTAAAAATTTTAAACAGGAGGCATATAGCTCGTACCCCCAGAATGGGACACCAGTTTGAGCCCCCTCATCAGGATTTGTCCGAAGGGTAGGGAAAGAGCAGAATAGACGAGGATCCAATGTGGCAAAAACCATAGATTCTCGTTCAGGTCGTAGTTACCTTCCCATGGTAGGGAAAGGACTGGGTGGTTCATCCCTTCTACAAATATTCTCAGCCACATAATGATAGGGATTGCAATCATCATCGTGAACATCATCGGACGCATCTGGTTGGACATCATCTCGCTTTGCAGAACCATTACCTGAGGTTGCATCGCCGTTAATTTTCTCATTCTGGCTTCGTTACCGCTTTTACGAGCTTCGCTCATTTCCTTATTGTAGGCATTCATCTTGTTTTGGGTCTCAGCCATAGCCTCCCAGTCAATCAATACGTGACGAATGATGGTGGTGAGAGAGATCATCGTCACTCCAGCTAACAGAAAAGTCACGGCAGGATATTGATGTTCAAAAGCAATCCGGGGTTCCAGTATAGATCCGGCAAAGGCCCCCATTCCGTCTCTCAAATCCTCGTTCATGATAATGTACATCATGAAAAGCATGGTCAACAACATCCCACCCATGGCAGGCGGCTGGACCGGTTCCTCAGAACCTTGCTCTTCACTCATTTGTTCAATATTCTCCTAAATTGTTCGACCGCGATATCAACCTGATTATCATGGTTCTCAATTATGGAGACAGTTGCCCCCGTCATGACTGCGGCTGTTGCCGCATATTCACGATTCACATTCTGGTGAAGATCGATATCGTCACTGTCCCTTGCACGACTAGCGTCTTTGGACCGTCTTCCAGCAATCTCATCAGGCGTTGCTTCCACCAAGACTATGACATCCGGTTTCAGGGCTCTGGCAGTCCATTCGGGCAGTCCCGGCATGTATCCAGATGGCGTGAGGATTGAAGCATGCGTATCGACCACCACATCTCCCATCTGTGAGATCTTCTCACCGGCCTGTTTCTGTAGACGTTGCTGGTCCTCGACCGCTAGTTTCCGCATATCATCCCGATCTGCAACACCTTCTTTCTGAGCCTCTTCGAACATGATTGTCCCAAAATTAACTATCTTGTATCCATATTCCACAGCAGCTGCCATTACTGTGCTTTTACCCACTCCCGGGACACCGGTGACGATTACAACACTCATATTCAGAATCAGCCTAGTCTATTGGGTTTTTTGAGGCTTTCCGGCAATTCTTCAAAGACTGCAGGGCAACCCTTGGCTATGTGCCATGCAGGCACATCCTTTGTGACAACAGCACCACCGGCAATGAATGCACCTTCACCGATAGTTATTCCGGGCATAAGAGTCGCGTTGGAACCTACGGTCACATCATCCTCTACAGTAATTGTTTCCAATTTGTATTCAGTTCTGAGAGGGGTCTTGTCATTGGTCAATGATGCATTGGGGCCCAGAAATACGCGATCCCCAATCCTGGAACCAGTAGGGATGTACGCTCCCGTTTGAAAGCTACAATTATCTCCGACAACACAATCATTGTCGATGACTACGTTTGTTCCGATCAAACATCCATCACCTATGACCGTATTCTCACGAACCAGGAAATTGTGCCCCGTTCTTGTGTTCTTGCCGACCTTGGCCGTTGAGTAGATTGCCCCAGGCCGAATAGTCGAATTTGAACCTATAGTACAACCTTCGATGTCATCCCTGTTTTTGTCCAATTCGTCTTTGTGTGGGTATCCAATCAATGCATCCGGGTCAATAAAGCAGGAGTCGCCGATTTTGGATTTACCGAATACAGGCATTACTCCTCGCCAAAGAAACTTCTGAGAACAGGATGCATCTCCATCATCTGTTCTTTTCCTATCTGTTCGTACATCCGAATCATAATTCCGACAGTAAGTAGCACCCCGGTACCCGAGGATTGGCCGACCGTTCCAACCATGTCTGCCCCGGCAGCCAGGAATCCTACCATGGCACCGCTGAACAC
>DAXQ01000057.1 GCA_002506485.1 Euryarchaeota archaeon UBA136
GATGCTTTGGAAGAATATCTTGGTGATGAGAAAAGCAAGGAAAGTAGTTTTGAGGATTTTCTGGATAATGGAGCAAAGATAGCTGTAAATATTAAGGTGATAAAGCGAGAAGACAGAATTCCTTCTTTTCATGCAGTAGTTGATTTTAATGGTACCAGCCCTCAGATGAAGAACAATCTGAATGCTCCAATCGCAGTTACTAAAGCAGCAGTATTGTACGTTTTTAGACTTCTGATCAATAAGGATATCCCTCTTAATTCTGGATGTCTGGACCAAATTGAGGTAATCATCCCCGAGGGTTCCTTGTTGAACCCAGATGATAACGCGGCCGTGGTTGGAGGTAATGTTGAGACCTCACAGCGAATTACCGATGTCTTGCTGGGTGCTCTGGGGATTGCAGCTGCTTCACAGGGGACAATGAACAATTTTGTGTTTGGTTCCGCTGATGACTCCGGGAATCAGTATTACGAAACGATAGCTGGGGGATCAGGGGCAATTGAAGGTAGTGACGGTGCCTCGGCCGTTCAAGTTCATATGACCAATACGAGATCTACAGACCCGGAGATTCTTGAGCATCGGTTTAGGGAGATCAGGCTTGAATCATTCAGAATTCGTCATGGTTCAGGCGGTGATGGAAAAAACAAAGGTGGTGATGGAGTCATACGCGAGATTAACTTTCTGGAACCAAGAAAAGTATCAATAGTTTCTGAAAGGCGCAAAATTCCTCCTTATGGTGTTTCTGGTGGTGAACCTGCTTCCTGTGGTTCCAATCTTCTTAGGAAAGTATCAGGTGAGGAGATTGATTTAGGAGGTAAGGTGGAAAGGATTATTGAGTCTGGGGAGACTGTGATTATCAACACCCCAGGTGGTGGAGGTTTTGGTTCTAAAATCTGACCTCAAAACTTTTATGACGAGCATGTTATCGTGAAATGATGCGAAGACTGAATGTTGCTATGATTGTCGCCTTTTTGGTCTTTTCAACCCTTCCAGCATCTAGCTCTAACTTGGAACCTGAATCAGAAGTTTATCTCTCTGAGATTCCCAAAGTCAAGACCAATGAATGGCGGGAATCCTCGTGGTGGGAAACCACAGTTCGAGATTTGAATCGTAATGGAATAGTAGATTGGCTCGAACCTCTTGAAGATGAATATCAGGTTGGCGTATCTTTCGTTTCGGAACCAACCGATGAAGATCTGCAAGCTCTGGTTGACTTAGGCTTGGAAGTCAGATATCATCTGACTTCGGTAAATGCCCTTCTTCTGGGCTTTGTTGAACCAGATTTGTACCCACAGATTTCTCAGTTTCCAGGCGTAGTAATGGTCGAACCTTATGGAAGCGTGGTGTTCTATGGTGACGTCCAAACACCTGCTGTCAAGGCCAGCAATTCCTCAGTTTATCCAGAAGGAGCCTGGGATCTTGGATTTACGGGTAAAGGAGTCAATATTGCTATTGTTGATACTGGGATTGACAATGAACATCCGGGACTGGAGGGTAAATTTGTTGCAGGTTTTGATGCAGTCTGTACTGATGATCCACTCTGTTTGGCATCTCTTCAGGAGGATGACGGAAGCTTTGATCCGGATGATCAGAATCAGCATGGAACTGCGTGTTCAGGTATGGCTACGAGTACAGGCCTTCTGTCTGGTGGTGAGAAAACCAATTTCACTGGAGCTGCACCGGATGCCAAGCTAGTTGATGTCAGAATCGGAACCGCATTAGGGGCTGGACCTTTTGAGAATTACATACTTGAGCAAGAATTTTACGAATCTGCTATGAATGGCATTCAGTGGGTAATTGATAACAAAGATACAGCATGGCCCGGAGCAGAAAATGAGAGCTATGGTATAGATGTAATTTCTTTATCTTGGGGAATCACCTCACATGAGGATGGTGGTTCTGATGGAACAGACATGTTCTCAAGAATATTGGATGAGGCCACTTTGGCAGGTATTGCTGTTTCCGTGGCTGCAGGAAACAGTGGGTCTGATAATGATGGATTGTCTGGGATGGGTGCATCCAGTCTTTCGATTACGGTCGGAGCACTTGATGACAAGAATACAATAGATCGTGTTGATGACGGTATTGCTTCATACTCTAGTCGTGGCCCTCGCAAGGATAACAATGATGGCAACCCTTATGATGAGATGAAACCAGATATCTCAGCACCGGGAACAAATATAGTCCAGGCAGAGGCCTGCTATGCTAGTGGAAGTTGCTACAATAGGATTCCTGGTCAGGATGCCTCAGATAATGGATATAGTGGTCGAGGTAGTGGAACGTCCTACGCTACCCCCTCAATTTCAGGAATAATTGCGTTGGTACTAGAGGCCAATCCGGATTTGAATCCACTTGAGGTTCGTGAAATACTCCGCCTAACCGCAGAAAGAAAAGAAACACTTTCCTCTGCAGATGGAGAAGGTGTAGAGGATGGACCATGGGCAACGGAGCCAGATCTGGATCCCTACTGGAATCGCCATTTTGGATGGGGTATGGTTGATGCTCATGAGGCAGTTAAATCCGCTCTTGCGAATATTGACACTGAGAATCTTAACGTAGACTTACAGACCTATATCACTAATCAGGTAAGTGGCACTGAATTTACAACATTTAGTGGAATCTCTTGGGCCAGAACCGATTCTGTTGAGAAAGTGGAATACAGTTTAGATGGTAAGTCATGGAAAGAAGTTCAATACGAGAGCGGTTCTAATGCATCCATATACCTTAATTGGGTCATTTCACTTGATTCTGAGGAATTGGCATTTACTGGTGACCATGTCCTATTAGTGAGATCCGCTGGTGGAAATGGAACCCATTCCATTGCTGACCATTCAGAATTCTATGCTAATGGTGAATCGGCAGAAATGAAGAGTGATCGCATGCTTGCTATTTTTGTTGTGATTGGAACTCTAATTCTGGCTGTTATTGGTGTGACAGCCTTCCGAAAGAAGTTATTCACTGACTGAATTTTTCTTTTCGTGCTCCAGCAGCCATTCCTTTGCTCCGGGATTACCAGACCAGCCGGTGACATTGTTCCTGCCTACCACACGGTGGCAGGGGATGATTACAGGTATTTTATTTCTTGCACATGCACTTCCCACTGCCCGGTATGCCTTTGGTCTTCCAATCTCGGAAGCGATATCCGAGTAGGTCTTTGTCTCACCTAGAGGTATTCTCATCAGCCTCTCCCATACGTCTTTCTGAAATTGAGTGCCTTGCATTTGGACTTTGATTCCCAGAGAGTCAGTTTTACCTGAGAAATAGTTATCCAATTGTTTAATGGTTTCATTTGCAAATGAATCAAGCTGAAACTTATCGGCTCCCTTCTTTGGAGAAGCTACAGCTGCCCATTTTATTCTGATAACTTTCTGGTTATGAATTGAGATTATCAAAGGACCAACTGGAGAGTTGTAAACTAATTCCGGCATCACAGGTAAGTCTTAAATCAATACTTAACAATATCTCCGAGTGCGCATTCCGATTACTGTTGTCATAGGTGTCGTTCTGGCAATTGTTGGCGTCATTGGTCTGACGGTTATTTTCCCGAATTTCATGGCGACAAATGGTGAAGATTTTGTTAATCAGATTGACACATCTTCGGGTCTCGAGAAATACCAAGATTATGGAGTTGGAGACACGGTAACCATAGTAGATACTATAGCCCGAATGGAATTTGGTGATGGCCAGACCCAGATTTGGTTAGATACAATTGGCAAATCGCCAAGCGATCCACCTTTCCGTTTCGGCTCAAATCTAATGGGAGATTACGGGGTTGGTAATCAGGTAATTATCACATTTGAGGTTGTAAAGGATAGTAATGGCCATCATACCCCCGATGCAAATTATCAGGAGAATGGTCTTAGTCCGGATGCCATAAGTTCCAGGTACTCAACCGTTAATGAGTACATCTTTATTGCTCTATTAGTTGCAGGTTTGGGCATAATGGTCTATGGAGGTTATTCGTCTTTCAAGGGTGGTAGTCCACTAAGTCCTGTGACTATGACACCGGATGATGATTGGGGTTTTCCTCAAGCACCCCCTGTGGCTCCAGCAGCGCCGATGACACCACCGCAACCCCAGTTTCCTCCCAGTACCGCAGCGATACCACAACCTGCACCCGTATCTCCACCTCCACAACCAGTTCCTCAACCAGCTGGTGCTCCATCAACAATGACTATTACAGTGCCACCGGGTGTTGTTTCCGGTCAGGTTTTGACAGTTACAATGCCAAATGGGCAAGTAGTTAATGTAGAAGTTCCTCCTGGCAGTTCGTCAGGTTCTCAATTCACGATAACGGTGAAACAATGAAAGAAAAATTGCGTAAATCTGGTTCGTTGGCCATTATAGGCCTGTTACTCTTTTCAGGTTGTCTAGGGCTAGGTTCGGAAGAAGCAATTGGGGACAATCTCAATCCTCAGGCAGTTTTGGAAGTAGTTTCTGGAGAAACCGTTGTTAGTCTTGGTTCATCCCTTCAATTTGACGCGTCAGAATCATACGATGAAGATGGTAGTATCAGTTCTTACAGTTGGGACTTTGGTGACGGTTCAACGGGTACCAATGCAATGGAGATCCAAAAGTACATGTTCCCTGGAGAATACATTGTCTCTTTGTCGGTTACTGACAATAAGGGTGCAGTTGGTAACAACGATCGCCGATTGACGTATGTTACAGTTTTACATCCTGAGATTTCCGCATCTTCAGATTCACCACCTCATGCCATAATATCAGTTAAGTCATCTGTGGTTGTCCCTGGGACTGATATCGAGTTCAATGGTGCAGGTTCATGGTCATATCTGGACGGTTCCGCTTCCAGTGATGAGATCACATCTTGGGATTGGGACTTTGGCGATGGCCAAACGGCTACAGGAAACCTTGTTACACACACGTTTGGAACGGCCGGTGGCCTGACAGGATACACGGCAGTTGGCAACTATTTAGTTACTCTGACAGTTAGGAATAATAATGGTTTGACAGATGTAGTCTACCAAACAATTAGGGTTATACCCAGAGAAATCTCTACAGAAGGCTCAGCGAATCCAGATGTCTTGACATCAGTCTCAATAGGTGATCCAGTTAGTCTGGACCCAGCAGAGGCCTACGATACGGCCAGTGGTGCGGTTTTAACAAACAGTTATGAGACATTGGTGTTTTACGACCGTGAACGAACAGATAAACTAATTCCAATTCTTTCCGAAGAGCTTCCAACGGTCCAGAATGGTGGTATTTCCAATGAAGGCATGACTTATACATTCAAGATAAGGCAGGGGGTAACTTTCCATGATGATTCAACAATGGATGCAGACGATGTCGTGTTCTCGATAAATCGTTTGATAACCATGGACCTAGCTGCAGGTCCGGCCTGGATGTACACGGAGCTTCTGGACAAGACGGATGCAGATGGTGATGGTATAGCAGATAGTATAGTCAAGATTGATCAATATACTGTCCAATTCAATCTGAACCAATCAGCACCCCGTTTCTTGGCTATAATGGCGTATAATGGGGCTTCGATATTGTCTCAGGACTGGGTTTCCAAGCAAGGCTGTTCTGTTCCAATCTATGGACAGGAGTGCTTTGGCATACAGGAGGAGGTTATGGGTACTGGACCCTATATGATGAATGAGGATTATGGTGGGAAATGGGTTCGTGAGCAATATGTCCTAATGCAGTATTATCCTGATTACTGGAGAGGATGGAGCGCCTCTGAGCGACAGGCCTATGGTTTCCCGGAGGGATATATCAAGACAGTTCTAATCAAAAAGAATAACGATCAGCAGTCCCGGACCCTTGAACTGAGGTCAGGTAAGGCAGATTTCGCCTATATCGAACCAAATTCCAGGGAAGATGTATTGGGTTATGAAGGTATAGAGTATGTTGGTCAGCTGAAATCACTAAGCATGGGTTTCATAGGCTTTAACCACAACATAGCGAGTTATGAGAATACTGCTCCATCCAGTGATTTCTTTGCTGATGTTAATATCCGGAAGGCCTTTTGTTATTCCTTCAATTACGATTCATACATAGATGACATATTGGATGGTTTTGGGACCAAACCTACTGGTCCTATACCCGATGGTTTGTTAGGCTTCAATCCCAATGGCCCGCAGTATAGTTTTAACCCGAGTATGGCCGAGCAATATTTCAAGGAAGCTGGGGTCTGGGATACCGGTTTCGAGCTGACTGCATTTTACAATTCAGGTAACGATGTTAGGATGGATGCTTTGTTGATGCTTGAGAACAATGTTGAGTCCATGAATACTAAATTTGAGATTGAGGTTCAGGGTCTTGAATGGCCAGATTATCTTGATAAGTTGAGAGCAAATGAGTTGCCTCTTTTCTTCCTTGGCTGGGCCCCGGATTATGCAGATCCTCACAATTATGCGCATCCGTTCCTGCACAGTTCTGGTCACTTCCCCCACTATCTGGGATTTGAGTATGAGGACATAGACGATCTGATAATGGATGCCGCGTCTGAATCAGACTCATCAATTCGGGAGGATATGTATGAGGAACTTGCAGATCTGGAACACGAGAAAGCATTGTACATCTGGAGTAGCCAGGGTATAGGATATCATTTTGAGAGGGACTGGGTAAATGGCTGGTACCACAACATGATGCACAGCCTTCTGTATTACACTCTTAGCAAAGACTGATTTAGGATTCACACTCAATTATATATATATTGCCAAAAACTGACGATGGTGTGCCTTTTCTGGCATAGGTGTTTTATATCTGGACTCATCAGGGTATAACTTTCCACGTAGAACGTGACTGGGTACAGGGATACTATTCCAATCCTATGCACTCTGGTCCTTACTACTACGATCTGGCAAAGTTGTACTGAATATATTGACAATACGGGAGCCCCTACGGGGCTCCCAACGTGTATTTAACAGCCAATCTTTAGGCCGGCCGTGAAGCTCTGGCTATATGTAGGTCGTAGATTAGCACTGACTATACCAGTCTTGCTGGGTGTCACGCTGATTACATTCTCTCTGTCGCTGGGGATGGGAGATCCTGCAGCTCCTTACATGACGGAGAAAACCACTCCTGAGCAACGGGACAAGATAATTGAACAACATAATCTGGATGCCCCGCTTCCAGAAAGATACATTACTTATCTCAGTAATGTTCTACATGGAGAATGGGGCTTTTCGAAAACAATCAATAAACCTGTCTCGGAAGCTGTAAAAATCAAATTTCCAGCTACATTGGAATTATCGATTCTGGCGTTTATAATTGCGGTAACTACTGCCATTCCTTTGGGCATTTTTGCCTCAATCAGGCACAATAGGTGGGAGGATCATGGGGTTCGATTGTTTGCATTAATAGGTTCAGCAGTACCTATTTTCTGGTTCGCCTTGATCCTGAAGTATTGGTTCGCCTTCAAGTACGGCGATATAACCAACCTTCCTCTGGGATACAGATTTGATGCTTTTTTGTGGGAACTCGACGATCCCATAGAAAGACCGACAGGTCTTCTACTGGTTGATTCTATACTTGCAGGTTCCTGGGTTCATTTCAAAGACGCTTTCATGCACATGATACTGCCAGCGGCTACTCTTGGTTATGCATCGATGGCCACCACTATTCGTCTGATGCGTGGAAACATGCTTGATGTTCTGGGACAGGATTATGTAAGGACGGCAAAGGCAAAGGGTTTGTCGTCAACAAAAGTTATAGGTCATGCTTCCAAGAATGCAATGATACCTACAGTCACATTATTGGGAATGGGCTTTGCGGGTCTTCTCAGTGGTTCCGTATTGACAGAGACCATATTTCAGTGGCCGGGTCTGGGTCTGTGGACCATCCAGGCCATGCGAAATCTGGATGTTTCTGCAATTCTGGGTCTGGTCATATTCTCGGCAGTCCTGACCATACTTGCTAATTTATTGGTAGATATCGCCTATGCCTATCTTGATCCCCGTGTAGACTTAGGAAGTCAAATCAGTATCGTTGAAATTGTGATTGTCTTTTTGTCATTCATACTGTTGGGTGCTGCCTATTCCGACTTAAGTTTGGGTCTGACGGTGTTGTCTGTAATCGGGTTTTTGGCCGTGGCAGGCATTGCTTTCGCAACTGCATATTTCCTTTCGACAGTTAGGGAAATTTCAGATTTGTGGGCACCTGCCATGTTGTTTGGAACGGCAATAGTCGTAATGAGCATTTTCAAGAACCCTGAAAGCAATTCGGAAATTGCAAATTATTTTCGGTTCATTCCCGACTTTTCACAGCTGGTATTGATCATGCTAGCTATTTGGATTTTATCTATAGCTATGAACTGGTCAGAGTTTGTATCCAGCCTCGGACCAAGGAAGGAAGAATGGAAGCGTATGTCCTACCAGTTCGTCTGCAATCCTCTGGCAGTTTTTGGTTTGGTGATAGTAACTCTACTTCTTTTGATGGCCTTGTTTGCTCCTGTTCTGGCACCACCCACAGAAGCACAACTTGAAAGAGACCCTATGCGAATGGAAGAAAATTTCCATTTCAATCACGATCTCCAGCCACCTTGTATCGAATGGTTGTCCTTACATCCTCTTGAGGGTTGTACAGGAGAACGTGGTGAGGAAAATGGATTTATCCTTGGAAGTACAAACAAAGGATATGATATCTATTATGGAATAGTCTGGGGAAGTCGGACATCCCTTGATGTAGCTGTAAAGGTTGTCTTCACAGGCACATTCATTGCAGTGGTTATTGGCGTCATCTCGGGGTATTATGGTGGCCGTGTTGACGAGGTAGTGATGCGTATCACTGACGTCTTTTTGGCCATACCTGGACTGGTTCTAGCCTTGGCGATAATTGCTGTTACCAATGATCCCTCAATTGAGAATTTGATGTACGCCCTGATTATAGTGTGGTGGCCTGGTTTTACCCGGATTATTAGGGCCGAGGCCTTGAGAATCAGAAAATTACCCTATGTTGAGGCTGCACGAGCGGCTGGAGCCTCGGATTTCAGGTTGATTTTTGTCCACGTTCTTCCAAACTGCATTACCTCGATTATTGTCATTGCGACAATGGACATGGGAGGCATTGTCCTTTCGTTGGCAGGTCTGGGTTTCCTTGGTTTTGGTGGCGGTCCAGATTTGGCTGAATGGGGTAAATTGGTGTCATTTGGTCAAGAACATTTACTCGCTGGCGAAACTTGGGCATTCTTCTATCCTGGACTTGTTATTGCTCTCTGGGCTCTTGGCTTCTACCTACTGGGTGACGGCTTACGTGATATCCTCGATCCGAGGCAGAGGGACTGATGTTGGAAATCAAGAATCTTAAAACCCGTTTCAATACCTATGATGGTGTTGTCAAAGCTCTTGAAGGAGTAAATCTCGATGTCAAGGAAGGAGAAATCTTTGGTATTGTGGGAGAGACAGGGTGTGGTAAGTCCGTCACTAGTTATTCGCTAATGCAACTCCTTCCCAGAACTGCTGAAGTCGTTAGCGGTAATATGTCTCTTGATGGAGAGGATATTACATATGCCAGTGAAAGCCGCATGCGTGAGATAAGAGGCGGCGAGATAGGAATGATTTTCCAGGATCCACTTTCAGCTTTGAATCCAGTTATGAAGGTGAAGGATCAGATATCAGAGGTCATCCGTCTACACCAGAAAGAAGAACTTGAGAATAGAACAGAAAAGGTTGATTCAGGAAACGAAAGAAATCCATACATCCTATGGTCTTTGATTTTTGTATCCATAGTATCATTATTCTATTTCCTGAAGTTAGAGGATTCCTTCACAGATACACTTGCCAAGCTACTCTTCTGGAGTTCACTTGTGGGCTATGTCTTCCTGCCCGAGATGGAATCCAATTCTTATCGCGCACGTACTGCAGTCGCAGAGACGGAAATGGTAGTTGAGTCCCTAAGACAGGTTCGACTTCCCAATCCCTCACAGGTTGCAAATTCCTATCCACATGAACTCAGTGGAGGTATGCAACAGAGAGTCATGATTGCCATGGCCCTTGCCGGTCGTCCCCGTCTGCTTATTGCTGATGAACCAACCACAGCATTGGACGTCACGATACAGAGCCAGATTCTGGATCTTCTCAAGAAATTGCAGAAGGAGACAGGTATGACCATAGTGATGATTACTCATGATCTCGGAGTTGTGGCCGAGATGTGTGATCGAGTTACGGTCATGTATGCTGGAACGGTAGTCGAGACAGGCAATGCATCCGAGATATTCTCTGATCCTAAACATCCTTACACACAGGGCTTGCTATCAGCATTGCCTGGAGAAAGTAAGGAATTATCATCAATAGGTGGCAGTGTTCCGGATCTTCTTGATCCTCCCAGTGGTTGCAGATTCAACCCTAGATGTTCTATTGCAAAGGCACACTGTTCTGTGGATGTACCCTTGTTGAAAGGAGAGGATTACAAGGTTGCTTGTCATGAGGTGAAATTGTGAGCTTTATGGTCAAGACCAAGTTACTTGCTACACATTTTCCTATTCAGGATTTCTTCGGTAGAGAACTAGGTTTGGTGAAGGCGGTTGATGGCGTTAATATCACTATAACAGAAGGTAGTACCTTTGGAATTGTTGGAGAGAGTGGCTGTGGAAAGACAACTCTGGCCAGGACCATCCTGGGTCTTGAGAAAAGCACATCTGGAAGTACAATTCTTGGTTCTGAAATGTCTGAAGGTACAGAGGAGACTAATATTGAGGAGCTAGATAGAGCTGGATTGAGAGAACTGCGCCGCATGATAGGGGTAGTCTTCCAGGATCCGATGGGCGCTCTGAATCCCCGCATGCTGGTCAAAGATCTGATTTGTGAACCTATGGTCATTCATAATCAGAAAGAAGGCATGCGTGAAAGAGCAAAGGAATTGTTGAAAATGGTGGGACTCAATCCGGATCATCTTTACAGGTATCCTCATCAATTCTCGGGTGGCCAGAGGCAGCGTATAGTCATTGCACGTGCTCTTGCCCTAGAACCAAAGATGCTTATTCTGGACGAGCCGACCTCGGCCTTGGATGTTTCAGTGCAATCCCAGATCCTTAATCTTTTGAAGGATCTGCAAAAGAAGATGGGATTGACCTATGTCTTCATCTCACATGACCTTTCGGTTATACGCCATATGTGTGATCGCGTAGCAGTCATGTATCTGGGCAAGATAGTTGAGGAGTCTGAGGCCGAGACACTGTTTAGCAATCCACTTCATCCTTACACCCAGGCTTTGGTATCGGCTATACCTTCGCTGGACCCGAAAATGAGACGGGAGAGGATTGTTCTGGAGGGAGACGTCCCGTCACCAGCCGATCCTCCAAGTGGGTGTCACTTTCATCCTCGCTGCCCAATTGCTGAGGCCAATTGTTCCCAGGTCTATCCTGACCTTCGTGAAATAAAGAAAGGATGTCATACTGCCTGTCACTTGGTCAAGTAGGGGTAATTTTGGATAAAGAGGCGAAGTTTTTCGAAGACAATCGGAAGTCTTGGGATTCCATAGCCCATATGCATGCTCAAGGAAGTGGGGATTGGTTCTACCTGATTGAGCAATTTCTGGATGGTGAATGCCAACTTGGGCTATGGGAACCGAAGGAATTGGGAACTGTCGATGGTAAGTCCCTGCTCCATCTCCAGTGCCACATTGGTACAGATACTCTATCATGGGCTCGTCGTTAGGCATACAAGCAGCAGCAGGAAGGATTCCGTTATGGTCGTAGCGTCAGCATGCCTTTGGGGTTTGTCAGCGGCGACACAGGTGTAGCATGGCTCCAATCTAATAAAGTTTTTAAACATATATGTTTAAAAAGTAGTCAATTATACCTCCAAAGTATATATGTATCGGAATACCCGGATAACCCCCTGGTTCTCCGTCCTGCACCGCGTCTCATACCTCAAAGATGCCAAGGCAGGGGACATCGGAGGTCAACTTGGCATATTCCCAGTAGATCAGCTCGCGAATGGTCTTGTCATGGGAGGGCGTATTCGAATCTCTACGGCCCAATTGTTGGAAATTCAAGAAAGGACACGTGGCATTTCCAATGTCCTACACTCTTAAGGCCACCAGAATTGAATAAACAAATGATAAATCTGGGCTTCTCAGTGTCCGGGAAAGGAGATTAAAAGTGGAACAAGCACCCATTTCAAGATTGATCTCCCACATGAAGGCGCATCGTTCCACCATGTGGTTAGCAACTTTATTCTCAATTCTGAATAAAATATTTGATTTGGCACCTCCTTTACTGATTGGAGCCGCAGTTGATGTTGTTGTTATGCGGGAGAAATCTGTGTTGTCCACTTATGGGTATACAGATCCTAAGGAACAACTCATAATTCTATCAATATTAACGGTAATAATCTGGGTTTTAGAATCACTCTTTGAGTATTTTTACGGTGTTTTGTGGAGAAATCTAGCTCAATCTGTCCAGCACGACTTCAGACTGGATGCCTATTCTCATATCCAGGAGTTGGAAATGGCATGGTTCAGTGACCAGTCCAAGGGCGAGCTGATGTCAATACTGAACGATGATATCAATCAACTGGAACGTTTTTTGGATAAAGGAGCCAATGAACTATTACAGGTTGGCACCACAGTTATAGTAATCAGTGCAATTTTCTTTTACATTTC
Organism: Euryarchaeota archaeon UBA136; assembly: GCA_002506485.1. Classification (GTDB taxonomy): domain Archaea; phylum Thermoplasmatota; class Poseidoniia; order MGIII; family CG-Epi1; genus CG-Epi1. Next base: position 12,568 of record DAXQ01000057.1, read on the forward strand.
TCCAACTATAGCTATCTATTCGGTTATTCCAATTCCAGTTATTATTTGGGGTTCATTCAGGTTCCAATCACGTATAGGTCCTCGATATGCAGAGGTTCGAAAGGAAGTGGGACTTCTGAATTCACTTCTTTCTAACAATCTGAGTGGTATTAGTACAATCAAAAGTTTTACCAGTGAAGAACTCGAGGTTGAGCGTGTCAGAGCAGCTTCTCAGGCATATCGCGAAGCTAATCGCAGTGCTATCAGACTGAGTGCAGCCTTTGTTCCGTTGATCAGGATGGCAATTCTGGTTGGTTTCACTGCAACCTTGCTACATGGTGGTTTTGTGACTCTTGATGGAGGCATGGCAATAGCCTCATACAGTGTTATGATCTTCATGATGCAGAGATTACTCTGGCCTCTAACAAGACTCGGTGAGACCTTTGATCTCTATCAGAGAGCGATGATATCCACTGTCAGAGTCCTTGGTCTTCTTGAGACTGAGATAAAGGTTGTTGAAGGTGAGAAGGAACTGGATATAACAAAAGTAAAGGGTGGGATCAACTTTCAGGATGTTGATTTTGCCTATCCTGAACGCGAACAGGTGATCTCTGGTTTTAGCTTGGAGATCAAACCAGGTACTACACAGGCCATCGTTGGGCTCACTGGGAGCGGTAAGACCACAGTCATTCGGTTGTTGTTGAGATTTTATGATCCATCTTCCGGGAATATTCTTCTGGACGGGAATGATATCAAGGATTTGAGGGTAAAGAGCCTTCGTTCTGCGATCTCTTTGGTCACCCAGACGATAACTCTGTTTCCTGGAACAGTGATGCAGAATATTGCATATGGAAAAAAAGGTGCTACTGATGAAGTGATAGTAAAGGCAGCCAAGGTTGCTGAGGCCCACGATTTTGTTACGGGTCTGCCAGATGGTTATGACACTCAGATAGGAGAAGGCGGACACAAGTTATCAGGTGGACAACGGCAGAGGTTATCCATTGCTAGAGCTGTATTGAAGGATGCACCGATATTGGTGCTGGATGAGGCTACTTCTTCGGTTGACAATGAGACTGAGGAGGCATTACAAAAATCCTTGGCGGTGATATCCAAGGATCGGACAACGATCATGATAGCTCATCGTTTATCGACGATAAGGCACAGTGATTCAATAATGGTCCTGGATGAGGGAAAGGTCATAGAATCTGGAAGTCATGACGAGTTATTGGAGAATAATTCGCAGTACGCACGGCTATGGAATGTCCAGACTGGAAAGCGATAGTTCCCACCATCAACCATTTTAACACATTATTCGTTGCGGGGGATTATGAGGAATATCAAGTTTGTTTTTCCGCTTAGATTCCTCATTTTATTATCCATTATTATTTTGCTTTCAGGGAGTTCCGAGGCAGCTACTGAAAGAGATCCTGAATACACCTTTTCGACTGGTGATGGTAACCCGATTTACAGCACCATCTCAGATGATGGCCGATATATGGCTACTGTGGGTGGTGGTGGCAAAGTTTACTATCATGATGTCTATAATCATACTGAATTATGGAGTTATGATACAGGTAATGACAATCTTTATGATTTAGATATATCCTCGGATGGGGCCTATATCGTTGCGGCTACAGGTCATGTTAGTGGTGGGGCTTCGTTTTACCTTTTCGATAGAAATTTAACTGGTGACGAAGAACTTTGGCAATCGTCATTGGCTTCTTATGAGATTTATGATGTGAGTATTTCAGCTAATGGAAAAACTATAGCCGTGTCAGGTGGAAGTTCTGGGGGTTACCGTCTTTATGTTTTTGATATTTCCTCATCGACCCCTCTTTGGCAGACCAGTGATGACTGTGACAGTTATTGTGTAGCAACAAATGATGTCTCATCTGATGGGAGTTACATTGTTACCCAAAGTAATCGTCATATTATTTCAGGTTTCTCAGTTTCCAGTCCAACACCATTGTGGACTAAAAGCGTGTATATGTGTTGTGAGGAGTCACGTGAAGAAAATATAAAAATCAGTTGGGATAATAAATATGTTATTGCAGCTACGAAAGCACTAACTTATGATAAAATTCTTACTATCAATTTGACCAGTGGTAATGTAGAATCTTTCTATACTTCGGCATATACGGGGTCGTTTGAATCCATTTCTATAGCTAGGGATAGTAAAACATTTGCTGCATCCCATTCTTCGGGAAGGATTTTTCTATTCAATATGACTGTGAATACTCCTTTCCAAACGATCACACACACAGGTAATAATCCTAAAAATTTGGATCTTAGTGGAAATGGTAAATTTCTAGTGGTAGTGGATACGTCTGATGACCTATATTTATATGATATTGAAAATAATGTCCAGCTTTGGTATAATGATAACAACTGGCACAGATATGATCGTGCTGGACCAAAAATATCTATAAATGGAAGATATATTGCTATTGGTGGCTCTGGACAGGCACTTTTGTATAACAATAGTGCAGCAAGTGGTTTGTCCATTTTTAATCTTATTTCAGAGACCAAAGTTGTCAATCCACCAGAGTTTAAGTGGATAGGAACTAATGATAATCTCTCAAACCTGAAATTTGATGTTTATTTGGATGGTAATACCAACCCAACGACCAAGGTCGCCTCCAATATTTCTTTGAGTAGTTACACGGCTTCAGGCCTTACGGAAGGAAACACATACTATTGGAAAGTAGTAGCATGGAACAGCAGCAGTAATTATTCTATATTGGGTCCTAACAAGATCACCGTCAACAAGGCACCTATACTTTCTGATTTCACGCCAGAAGACAACAAGAAATGGTACTCGGAAAGCGCAGTACTGAGTTGGTCCGCAAGCGACGCCGATGGGGATTCTTTGACCTATGATGTTTATCTTTACGAATGTGATCCTGATGATTACCCGGAGGAGGAATGTCCGGATGAGATAGATCCACCCTCCAAAGTAGCCTCAGGTATAGCTGCTACACAGTATACTCAGACGGGATTGACGACAAACAACACTATTTTCTGGAAAGTGGTGGCTAAGGATGGTTATAACACTACATCCTCTTCCATCCTGCAATTCCAGATAAAACCGAAATACTATGATTGGAGGGCAACCACGGGCTCTCAGACCTACGTTTCACCTTCTGTCTCGGGAGATGGCCGTTTCGTATTGCTTGGTTCGGATGATGACGAGATCCAACTTTTTGACTATGATTCCGGGGATGATGGCTATCTGTGGAAGCATGACGTAAATCAGGATATTTACGAAGTTGCCATATCCAAAGATGGCAATTATTTTGCAGCAATAACAAATGCTGGAAGCAATAGTAAATTATACTTTTACGAGACAAATTATACGGATGATGATGCAGAACCGATTCAAAAATGGACCTATGAATGGGACGATGACATTCGATATTTAGCTATTTCCGCAGATGGAACATATATTGTTGCAGGTAGTGAGGGTAATGGTAAAGTTAGAGTATTTCAAAGAAGTAGTTCTACCCCAGTACTAACCGTCACTGGTGTACCTGAGCTCTATGATGTTGTAGTTTCAGCAAATGGTAAATATTTTGCAACATGTGGAAACGATCACGTATCTTTCTACAGTACATCTAGTTCAACACCATTGTGGTCTTACAGTGATGATTATGATTATGGTTGTGAAGGTGATTATAAAGAGTATCTTGGCAATAAAATCACGATTTCAGATGATGGTAATTATGTCGCCGTAGCTGTGAATCAGAATCCGAGAGGGGTTAGGGCTTATAATTCTTCAACCGCTAAGTTGATTTTAGAATATGACACTTCTGAGACTATTTTCTCCGTTGATATTTCAAGTGATGGAAAATATATAGCAGCAGGAGGTCAAGAACGTGTCTGGACGTTTGAATTGTCTTCAACTACAGATACTTATTCTCTAAAATGGAAAACTGGTACTTTTTGGTCATATGTTACAGATATAGATATTTCTGCCGATGGAAGATTTATCTCTGCGATTCGCCATCACAATGGAGATTATCGTGGATTATCTTACTTCAGTATTGATAGTTCAGTTCCTCTTTGGGAAGGTAAACCAACTCCTATAAGCAATTGGATGTCATTGTCCATGTCTGATAATGGGCGTATCATAGCTGGAACCCGTGATTATGTTCAGACCACTTCTGTGTATTCCTGGGAATATGCTTCCAATTCATTCTTGCGGCAATTTGCTCCGGCCAATAATTCTCTGGTTAACATCAATGTTTCTCTTATGTGGACGGCTGCCGGGGAGGATGCAAAGGACTGGGTCTATGATGTCTATATGGATACCAGTGCCAATCCCACCACTCTTGTTTCAGCCAACACGACCTATCGCAATTACTCGGCCACCAGCCTGACCGCTGGAACCCGATATTATTGGAAAGTGGTTACTAAGGAAGATGGTGACGTGGTCCAGACCTCCGAGATATGGACCTTCAAGATCCAGCAATCTCCAACTATATCCTTGAGTTCCCCCCTGATCAATTTTACTCAATATCACAATAAGGTCACGTTTGTATGGACTGGTAGCGAGAACCTGCGTTACCTGGTATATGTGGGAACGGAAAGCGATGATCTGACAGCCCAATCGGACACTTGGCAGAGCGCAACCAGTCTGGAGGTCAGCGGTCTTGATTCTAAGATGACATACTACTTCAAGGTCGGGGCTTTCGATGGTACCAATTTCATTTATTCAGAGGTTCGCAAATTCACAGTAGGAGTCAATACTCCGAT
>DAXQ01000053.1 GCA_002506485.1 Euryarchaeota archaeon UBA136
TGTAGAATAATGGAGCCACCGGTGGGAATCGAACCCACGACCTGCGCCTTACCAAGGCACCGCTATACCCCTTAGCCACGGTGGCTCTTTTTTGCGACTGAAGGGGCCTAAAAAGAGTTTATCACATTTTATTGGGTTTGAGATGAGACCCATAATCTATTACACCCTTCGCTATTCTGCGGCAGTTAACGTTTCGAAAAACATGGTAAATTACATTACTGATAGAAGTACCAAAGAAGAAGTACTGAGTGGGTTCGAACCAATTATTCAGAAATGGTTCAATGATAAATTTGAAGACCTTACGCCACCGCAGGCAATGGCTGTCCCCTTAATCTCTAAAAAAGAAAACGTGCTAGTCTCGAGTCCCACGGGCTCAGGAAAGACCCTTACCGCTTTTCTCAGCATATTAAATGACTTTTTTAGAATACACAAGAATGGTGACCTAGAAACAGGAGTGCATGCCATCTATATCTCTCCTCTGAAGGCATTGGCGAATGATATTGATAGAAATCTTAAGCAACCTTTGGATGAGATGATTGAAATAGCAGCTAAGGGAAAAATAGATATTCCTGAAATCAAGGTTGCTGTTAGAACTGGTGATACCTCACTCAAGGAAAGGGCAAGAATGGTAAGGAAACCGCCTCACATTCTAATCACCACCCCTGAAAGTCTGGGCCTCCTTTTATCATCAAAGAAATTCAGGGCCCACTTTAGAAAAACAAGATACATCATACTGGATGAGATACATGATCTAGCCAATAACAAGAGAGGAACTCACCTTTCCCTTTCGGTAGAGAGGCTGGCACAGGTTATTGATGGAGAGCCGGTAAGAATCGGCTTATCTGCGACACAAGCCCCGATTGAGGATATAGCTGGTTTTCTAGGCGGATACAAAAACGGAAAACCAAGGCTTGTGAATATCGTGGATGTTAAAGAAAGAAAACATCTGGATCTAAAGGTTATTTGTCCTGTCGACAATCTAACCCTCCACTCTACAGAAGTAATTAATTCAAAGATGTACGACCTACTGGTTGATTTGGTCAATGATCATCGAACTACCCTAATCTTCACCAACACCAGAGCTGGAACGGAGTCAATTGCCATGCAATTGAAAGAAAGAGGTATAGAGAAATTGGCAGCACACCATGGTTCTTTGTCCAAAGAAATGAGACTGGATGTGGAAGAAAAACTCAAAGCTGGTGAAATGAATGTCGTTATTTCATCGACAAGCTTGGAGTTAGGAATTGATATCGGGTACGTTGATCTCGTTGTCCAGATAGGATCACCTAAATCAATCGCTAAAGGACTCCAACGAATTGGGAGGGCCGGACATGCGCTGAAGGAAATTTCCAAGGGAAGATTGGTTGTATTTGATTCCGATGACCTAATCGAATGTGCAGTTCTGGTCAGATCCGCATACGAGGGGCAAATAGATAGAGTTTCTATTCCTGAGAAGGCCACTGACGTACTGGCCCAATCCCTCATTGGAATGTCCCTAGATCGCAAATGGGATAGTAACGAAATGTATGAGCTTGTTAGATGTGCATATCCATACCGCAACCTATCCAAGCATGAGTTCCTTGAGGTTCTTGATTTTCTGGGAGGGAATGCACTAGAGAATCACGGAGTCTATCCTAAAATATGGTATGATAAGAAATCAAAAGAGATTGGTATCAAAAGAGGGGCGCGGCAAATCTACAACATGAATATTGGTACAATCCCTCAAGAAATCAATTATGCTGTCGTACTTGAGGGAAGAGGCGTACAATTAGGGAATTTATCGGAAAAGTTCGTTGAGAATCTTTCGAGAAATGACATATTTGTATTGGGTGGAAGAACATATCAATTCATAGAGACAAAAAGATCGACCGTGGTAGTAAAGGATGGTCTAGGTAGAAAACCTACTGTTCCATCGTGGTCTGGAGAAATGTTACCTCGCTCTTTTGACCTGTCTGAGGCCGTAGGAAGATTCAGGGCGGAAGTGGAGGAGAAGCTCGAGAAGCCTGAACAAGAGATAATCGAGTGGTTGGAAAAGGATTTTAGACTGGATCAGGGGGCTGCTAAAACAATAATCTCCCACCTTGATGAACAAAAGAAGATTTGTGGATTTGTACCCTCTGACAAGAGATTGATGGTTGAGGGATATATTGACAATAGGGGGCGCAACGGAGCGATTTTTCATTTCCCGTTCGGAAGGAGGGTCAATGATGCCCTTTCTAGGGCCTTTGCCTATCAACTTGGAAAAGAAATTGGAAGCAGCATAAGAATCTCGTTAAGCGATGATGCATTCCTGCTGACCTTTCCTAGCAGATTGGCAATCGAGGGTTTGGCAGACAGGCTAATGCCCAAGAATCTTGAACCTCTGCTCAGAAAGGCAATCAAAAACACCGAAATATTTGCTCAGCGCTTCCGCCACTGTGCCAACCGCTCATTCATGGTGCTGCGCAATTACAAAGGGCGTGAAATATCGATGCCCAGGCAGCAACTAAGGACCTCCCAGGTACTAGAAGCGATTAATCAAGTTGATTCATTCCCAATGCTCGAGGAAGCTTATCGTGAGATTCTATATGATGCCTTTGACATTAACAATGCTCAGCTCATACTGGATGAGATTGAGAGTGGAAAAAGAATTATTGAACATCGAAGTTATGCACCTGTACCTTCTCCCTTTTCCCATTCCTTGATACTTTCAGGTCTTAGTGACATAGTCCTGATGGAAGACCGTTCTGCACTCCTGAGAGAGTTGCATGCCCAAGTCCTAGGAAGGGTGTTAGAACAGGGAGACGGAGACAAACCAAGATTTGAAAAAGAATTGATAGACAGCCACTTCAATGAAAAGAAACCGATTGTCGGTACGAGAGAAGGCGCGATTCAAGCTATTCGCCAGATCGGTGGAATCCATCTATTGAACGACAAAGGAAAATCAATCTACCGAATGTCTGATATGGCCACTACCGAAATGCAGGAATTATGTCATGAGATGATTGATGGGGAAATTGTTGAATCCGCCTGGACCGGAGAAAAAGAACCTCTTTACGTAACGCCCGAATTAATCCCATACTACAGAACAGTCTACGGCTCTGACGAAAAATTATCGAAAGAAGCGGAAAAGGTCTACAATAAATTGAAGGGGCAGAAAGACATCAAATCGAAAAATATCAGTGATGAATTAGAAAGGAATTATCTCGTTTGCAGAATGGTTGATGGATTCACCAAACGGAAAATTGGGAACAGTGCACCATATGAAAAAGCACTGGATTATATTATTACGAAACATATCGGTTTTGTTGGACCAAGAGCTGTAGAAGAGATTGCTCTTGAACTCAGATTACCAGAGGAAGTAATCAGTCAGTCACTTTACGATTTAGAAGAACAGGGAACTATTCAAGGTGGGAATTTTGTCTTGGGTCAAAGTACTCCCCAATATTTGATGGCTGAAGATGTAATCTATCTAGAAGCTCAATCACATGGAAATGTTGATGTCATTCCTGACAGGATTCTGAGAGAGTTTATTGACTATAAGCTATTCAAGAGATTTTCAAGCCTGCAAACGCTTTTTGATCAGCACTGTGACGTCGCCTCTCCAAGAACTGCATTTCATAGATTGGACAAACCTGATCTTGAGGAGTGGTGGGAGTGGAGAGATTCAGATGCTATACTACAAGGAAGGTTTTCAGGAGGGAAACTAAGGTACGTGCCTGCCAATAAAGTTGGGATGTACCAAGCCTTGTTCAGAAAGGAACCTGAGGGAAAAATCCAAAGCCTGATTGTGGATATGCTCAAAAGAAGCCCACCGGTGACCAAAAGCGAAATAACAAAGGAATTGGAACTGAAACCTGAACTGGTACATGGGGCACTAAGGACCTTAGAAGAAAATCTGATGGTTCATCGTTACAACCGAAATCGTAATCCTTGGACAACGCACAATCGATACCGATTATTGACAGAATACGAAGCTCCTGAAGAACCTGAAAAGAAACTGGTCATCGACCAATTACGGGGCATTGGTCCTCTTACTTTTGCAGAATTAAGAAGAGAATGCGGGATGCCGCTCAATGTCACAAGGAGTATTCTGAATCAGTTGCAAGAAGATAATATAATTTCTAGAATAGTTGTCGTAGGAGCTACGCGCTTATTCACCTATTGCCTAACTGAGGAAGTTGAAAGTATAAAAAAGACTGAGGAAAAAAGGGTGACGAGGGTTGTTTCCTGGAGAGATCCACTTCTCACTCATATCCGAAGAGAAATGTACTCCCAATATGGTGAAGCTTGGACACATCCGATCGTATCTGGAGGGATGGTCGCAGGATTTATGGAAGCCTGGGCCATGTCTGGGTTACTAGATGTTAGAGAAGTAGTACTGAATGAGGATTTAGGAATCGAAAAATTCCTAGACGCTTTGGATGAATTTGCGACATACCAGGAGAACTTTCACAGTAATATTATTAGAGTCAAAGCCTTTGCTGGAACTCGAATAGAAGAACTCGACACAACCATAATAAAGAAATTCGAAAGCAAGGGATATCAGAGAATAAGGGAATGGTTGGTCAAAGGTCCAGTCATTAATCTTTCCTACCAGAAACGAGAGATATACGGCTACTTGCTTTGGAAACAGAGAATACATCCTGAAAGGAGATTCCGAAATGCAACGGAAGCATTCCGTGAGATGGGAGGTATACGTTCAGAATATGAACTTTCCTTGAGAATTCAAGGACGTTTCTTCCATCCTCGAGATTACGGTAACGAAATGGAAATAGTTCAAGGTGTGATGATTCCTGGTTACTCCACCTACTGTACCGTAAGAGATGCTATAATCTACCGTGATGCCAGAAACATGGCTTCGGAACCCGAAGATAGAAGGCTGTTGGCTCTGGCAATAGATTCCAAAGGCTTGCCACGTGAAGAACTCTATAGGAGAAGTGGTATGGATCCGGACTCGTTCAAGCGGTCTCTGACCCGACTGTACAAATCCCTCAACCTGGTACGAACCACAAGAGGAAATTATCGTACTTTACCGGTCAATCGAATTTACGAGGCCGATGAGGCCAAGTTCAGAGTTGTCAAGAAACTGATATTATCGTTTGGAATTATCTCTGCTGAGGATCTTGGAATGCTTCTCAAGGGTGAGATTCCAATGGCTGAACTGAGAAAAATACTTTCAAAACTGGAAGAAGAAGGAACCCTGGTGAAAGGATTTCTGAAGGAAGGAAGTGAGACCTTGTACTGGATTATAAGTGAGGATCTGGAAAAGGTCAAAGGGCATCTTTTCCAAGGCAGTTTTGTTCTGACACAAGCTGACAGGCTATCGCATTATCTGAGTGAGGATGTCAAACAAAAATTCGGGTTGGGAGCCTGCAATGTGATTTTTAGTTCGACACGAACAACCGGTGCCTTCAAAATGTCAAAGAGAGGAAAAGACGTCGTGATTACTGAATTTAGGGGCAGGAATCAGGAAAGACACGTCATAGAGGCATGGTGCAGACAATGGAGAATGAATCTCGAATGGGAACTTAAGACTGACGAGAAAGTGGAAATCTAAAGAAATTCACCATAGACTGAATCTGGTAGTCTGGTATGTATGTTGTAAACTTGATCCCCGGATAGAATATTATTTTCGAGAGCCTTGTGTGTTTTACGAGGTACGGTCTTAGGCCCCATTACAGCACCTGGTCTCTGTGGATCATCCAGATAATCTGTTTCCAGCATAAATTCGGATTTGGCCGCAATTTCAATATTGGTTGAAGAGGAAATAAGAGAAACCACGATTCCATGTGGGTCTTCAAGTGCACCCGGCCCACCATAGTGTTTGACCAGACGGGACTTGGGGAATCTGGCATTGGAAGCAATTCGAGATAGGTCGGCCATAACTTCAGGAGTGGCGGATTCAGTGTGAAGAACTGCTGCCGCATCGACCTCCTTGGCCCTTGATAGAGACTCGGTCAGGACATCGTTCGCCAAGTCCCATACAGAAGGTTCAACTTCAAAATGAGGACGGCCTAACTCGCCTAATCCAACCGTTTTTTTCTCATCAACCAGAGATGTACAATAATCCACGGCCTCGAAATAAATCTCCGAGGCTTGAGAAGGGGAATTGAATTCAAGAAGTTTGAGCAATTCGATTGGATGAGGTGCTGCAACCACTGCTACCTTGGCACCTGTTTCTCTGGCCTTCACTGCCAATTTTAGAGTCGTTTTAACTTGGCTTTGAAAACTATCTATCTTTTTCCAGGAACCATATGGCTTATGGACCAACACCAAACGAGTTCCTCCAGCTTTAATGAAATCCTTAACGGCCAACTCCTTCCTACCTGATGGATCCAAATGAAAATGGTTGTCGGTTATCTCCACATTATTGCAAGATAGATAGCCACGTATAGGCTTTACTCATTACCGGCACAAAAGTTATATCGTGCGTTGGCTAGAACTCAACCTGATATGACCGAGGTAAGAACTCTAACTTTAGTGACTTTGCTGATTAGTATCAGCTTTTTTCTAGGTGAAGCTGCAGCAGATGAACCTGAATTTGAATTCAGGTTCGGCTGGAATGAGGACGGAACTGGAAATCTAGATGTAGATAGTACTCTGGACCTCAAAGTAGAGATAGAGAATCTCTTTACTGATCCTAAGGACTTTCAGCTAGATATCACCAATGACAATGATTTACAGAGCAATGGATTGAGGGCCTGGTGGAGCTATGATGGTCAAACATCTCTATC
>DAXQ01000019.1 GCA_002506485.1 Euryarchaeota archaeon UBA136
GGGACCCAACCAAAATCGTAGAACTGTGAATCTAGTGGTACACCATCGGCTCCATGCGGCAAGTAATAACCAATCGTAGCTTCTCTATAAGTTTTGTCGGCATATCCGTTCCCAACCATCAAAGTCTCTACATCCAGAACCCATAGACCTGAGTGATAATTACCCATATAGATTCTACCATCCCACGTCCCTCCATGCGATGTGTCTCCGCCCCCTGATGTGTCAAACCAGACCGTATCTGCATTATGAGGAGAAAACAGAAGCCATTCCTCTCCTCCAGGAATATGATGATCTGCCCCAAACGGATTCTCCCAGCCACTTAGAAGTTTGGGTTGGAAAGTAAATGAATTGCCATTGATTGAATATTCAGTGGTATCCAATAGATAAGAAAACCCAGTCCCATTAGTTGTTTCTAGAACCTCGGTTGCGATAAAAGTCAAATGAACTGGATTATCACCCATTCCCAAATGACTGGCATCGACCATGACTGGATATGGTTCTGCATAGTGAATGTAACTGGCTCGTCCACCATTAACTGAGGAGGAATTACTAGCTGTACTAGAATCAGGCTCATCATCGCCATTGAGGTCTGCAAAGTCCATCCAGTAACCGACCTCTGGTGCTCTCCAATTGCAAGTTACCACTGTGTGAGTATAGCAAGCTGTAGCATATGCAATGTAATCTGGATCATCTGGATGAGGAACATCACTAACATCGAAAATCCTGAGGCCTGCTTCCCAATAAGCACCGTAAATGAATGTTCGACCAAAACGAGGGTCATTTGTATCAATCCCAGGCCATTTTTGAACAGTCATATCGTGGATATAGATCCACCCACCTCTAGTGGTCTCCCAAGACACCTCTGCCTCACCTACTTTGAAAATACGAGGTAAATCACCGTATCCAGCAAAATTTAGATGCGCGATTGTGATTCCACCACAAGCATCACCAGTTCCAATATCACAATCTTCATAATCTGGATTTGCCACAAAGATATACCACTCGTTCTTAATCATATAGGTATAGAGATTATGTGGCCCGGATGGATGGTCTGTATCATACCATGAATCAATCCACTGTGGGTCTGTTTTATCTGTAACATCTACCAGGTTCACAGAAACCTGAGCAGGATCGTCCCAATCACCAACATTAGGGTCTGACTGGCCTGAGTCCACTATTTGGTTTTGACATATGATATACTCACGACCATTATACTGAAGATATTTGATGTCCAAGACTTGGGTATAAGGGTCATTGTACCAAGCTGTGACTGTGGTGTTGCTAGGGTCCGTAACATCTATGATGTGAAAACCCTTCCAACCGGCTTGATAGGCATATGTCTTGCCATCTGGGGAAGCGGCAACTTGAATTTCCGCATTGCCCGGCTTGGTCAACTCATTATAACTGACAAACTCGATATTCTCTGTCCATAATTGATGCTCGGATGCATTTCTATGATTGTGGCCCTCATCCTGAAGCAGAGGATCAACCATATTGTCAAAGTTAGTTTCGTCAGTAGAATCGCTGCTCGTCGACCAATAATATGATACTGCGGCTACTGAACTAATGACCAATAATACCGCCAGAGCCAGCTCTTTGGACTGCATTATTCTTGCAATATCAGCGCTTATTTATAGAGTATCTTATCTTCAAAAATATGCAGTGGAGACGAACTTCTGTCATAACAATCACACTTTTGATTATAGCAGTGGCATTTGTTGGACCAAACGTCTCAGCGCATTCTGGTGGCATATTTACCCTCATAATCTCGAAAAATGGAATAGCACCAACCAATGCGAGCATGATAGTAAATGACACGGCTCGATGGATAAATGTAGATGACTCTGAAAATGTGACACATAGAATATTTGTAGATTCAAATGGAGATGGTGACTATTTTGGGGATGATGACTGGGATTCAGGTAATTTAACAAGTTCCTGTGAAACTGACGCGAATGGGACAAAACTAGATGAAAATTGTAACGCCTTTTTTGATATACCTTTCAACTATACTGATTCTGATGGGAAATACCCCTTCATGGACATATCTTCAACAGGTGAAAGAACGTACGGAAATGTAACCGTTAATCCTGATACTCACTTAACACCAGGCTTCCAGCAAGAACCTGAAGAAGAAACTGAGAACGATACTAAACCAACATGGTTACTTGCCATCGCAGCAATATCTGGAATAGGTGCCGTGGTTTTGGGTGCTATGATTGTCTTTGGTAATAAAGATGAAGATTAAGCAAAACCAAGATCTTCTAAAAGGTATTTTCTTGAGTATGGTTTCAGTAATGATTCTAACAAGCGTTTACTACCTTAATATTCCTGATGAGACTATAGAAGACAACGAATACTTGAAGAGTGAAATTTGTTACTACACGCTTCAGGGAATTAAATCCGATTATCACTACCATTTCCAACTCAATATAACTATCAATGGAGAAAGAATCGAGATTCCAACCAATGTCGGCTTTGAAAAGGATGAAAACGGGGAAACTCTATTCTTGCATCCTATTCATACATATGACAATAGTGGTAGAGTACATGTAGAGACGACGAAAAACACTACTGCCAAACTTGGCTTTTTCTTTGATATCTGGGGAGAAGAATTCAATAACGGAAAAGTACTGAATCATTCAGCTGACGACAGCCACATGCTTGAAATGACGGTAAACGGTCAGAATGTAGATACGTTTGAGGAAACGACCCTAGAACCATTACTTGACATTGAAATTGTGTATCGTGAAACTGACTGAAAGTTTTTCTTACCCACCCAGACTGATGAATTATGGCATCCATAGTTGAGGACTTTGAACCAAAGAATGTGTGGAAGTACTTTGAAGAAATAACTCGAATTCCTCGGCCCTCCAAACATGAAGAAAAGATATTGCAATATCTGAAGGATTTTGCCTCTGAAAGAAATCTCAGAATGAGAGAGGATTCAACAGGAAACATCGTCGTTATCAGGCCTGGAAGTAATGGAGGTGAGAATGCACCAACAATCGTAATTCAGAGTCATGTTGACATGGTTTGCGAGAAGAATCGGAATTCCAATCACGATTTTATGAATGATCCACTGAAATTATACACCGACGGAGACTGGTTGAAAGCTGAAGGCACAACTCTAGGGGCCGATAATGGCATAGGGGTTGCAGCCGCACTATCTCTACTTGATGCTCCTCAAGATAGTAAATTACCTCCATTAGAATGTCTATTCACTGTTGATGAAGAGACTGGTTTAACAGGAGCTTTTGCATTGAACGGTGAAATAATCAAAGGCCGAACAATGCTGAATCTGGATACGGAGGATTGGGGAGAAATCTGCATTGGCTGTGCAGGTGGTGGTGATTCCAGTATTGACCTTGGTGTGGATTATCAAAACGCACCCTCTGACTTTCTATCATTCCAGCTCTCAATTGAAGGGCTGATGGGAGGACATTCAGGGGTTGAGATTCACGAGGAAAGGGGAAATGCGATTGTTTTTCTAGCTTCGATACTGGACGCCTTGCAGAATTCAATGGATTGCAGGGTTGTTTCAATGCAAGGAGGAGACAAACATAATGCAATTCCAAGGGAGGCCTTTGCAACAGTCTTAATCAGCCCAGAGGCTATGGCTGATGCCCAAATAATCGTATCAAAACGGGAACAAGGGTTGAACAAAGAATTCGGATCAAAGGAAAAAAATCTGAAAATTAGTTTTGCTGGTTTAGATGATTCACCTGACAAAACACTTACCGAGGATAGTCAAACTGCACTTATAGGACTCCTGAGAACTATACCACACGGAGTACTAAAATATTCTCATGATGTGGAAGGGCTCGTAGAAACCTCTAATAATTTAGCTGCTGTCAAGTGCGACGGTGGAAACTACAATATTGTATCCTCCACAAGATCATCAATATCTGATGCTCTCGAATTACAGAGAGAAAGGATTGCACTGATGTCCAAAGTATATGGTGCAAAAGTCGAGCAAGATGAGGCCTATCCTGGATGGGCCCCTGATTTGAATTCTTCAATCTTGGAAATAACTACCAAGATTTACTCAGAAATGCTTGATGGAGAACCGAATGTTTGTGCTATTCATGCAGGACTGGAATGTGGTGTAATCGGTGAAAAAGTGAATGGAATGGACATGATATCTTTTGGACCAACAATAAAAGGTCCACATTCACCTGATGAAAGGGTTGATATCCCATCTGTTAAGAAATTCTGGGATCTTCTGCTAAGAATTCTGGAAGAACTCGCCGAGAAATAGAAGTGATTGATAAAATCAAGACAGGTCTGGAAGGTGAGCTACCAGGCGTCAGAGCCTGGGATAAAATGACCGTTAGAGCTGTGGATAATGA
>DAXQ01000039.1 GCA_002506485.1 Euryarchaeota archaeon UBA136
AAACCACATCCGCCAGAACCACGATAGCCATTAACAATAATGAAATTTGTGAATTCTTAGGTTCAAAAGCCATTAGTGATAGATATTGTCTTCACTTTTAACAGTTGCCATTTCTAACCTACTACAAAACTGTAGCGTTTGGTATTGGAATTTCCATCTTCATCTACAGCCTTGAAAGTGAAGGAATAGGCTTCTACACTCAAACCATCCTCGAAGTGATAATAGTACATATTGTCTGCAACAATGCCAAACTGATTGCCAGCTTCCAATTTGGTCATCATCTCATAACTCATGAAGCCGCTACCGCCTTTGCTGCCTGATATCTGAACATTATCGATTTCCCAGTTGTCTTTGACGCTGATCAACAGGACAAAAGGCGTGTCAGTTCCCAATTCCAGTGTGGTATTCCATTCCCCGTCAGCTTCAGTATAAAGCTCCATCTGCTGAAACTTGGGTTTGGCAATATCATTGAATGGTGGATTAGAGAGCAGGATGAACAAGCCCAGCCAGGCCATGAATGACATGAATAGTGGACCAAACCAGTTTTTCCTTTCGAATTCACTGGTGTCCGTAATGTAAGGAAGGATGAGTAGCAGGCCAAAAGGAGATGCGAGCCCCAGAAACACTACCATGCCTCCCACGTCAGTCATTCTTACAATAAAGTAACATATCAATGCCACGACAATCGCGTAAAAGACGGCAAAGATGGCAACTTTAGAATCTCTGACTTCTTTTGTTCTGTATTCTCCGCGGTTGAATTCAGGAAACGTAAATGTCTCCTCACGTTTACCCTTTTTCTTGGCCATTGGGCGCTATCAATGGAGGTTAAATAAAGCCCCGTGTGGACTCCAATACAGTGACCGAAGAGGAAGAAAAAATAGAGCCCACTTGGACCGGGATGCCTATTGAGGTCCATATTCGTAGACATGCTCAATTCATACTAGTAATCCTGTTCATTCTGTATCTTGCTGTGACTACAAGTCCAGAGGGTGAATTTTGGTTGTTTTCAGGATACACACAATTCGCAATAACCTTGCTTATCTGGGTCCCAGGCGTAAGATGGGCTGAGAATGAAGGTCATTTGGAAAAATACAATCTCGACCTTGTATGGGGGCGTTCTTTCATCATGTGGAGAACAAACGCAGGAAAGGACTTCATAGAATGGCTCGCACAGTATAAGCCATTCTGGAGAAGAGTAGGTGATGTTTGGGTCGTCACAGTTTTCTTCATCATGATCCTGATGTTCCTGTTACTGGCTTGGCAAGCGACTCTGGCCTGGCAGATCCCCAAGACCTCAGCTGTTTCACCCAAGATGATGATTGGATTGCCCGGACTTAATCCCATCATTCCACTATGGTATGGTATTCTGGCACTGGTTGTTGCGATGGTGGTCCATGAATTCAGTCATGGGATACTGAGTCGTGTAGCTGATGTCAAGATTAAGGCTCTGGGATTGTTACTGTTTATTTTCCCAATAGGGGCATTTGTCGAACCTGATGAAGAAGAAATGAAAAGCATGGCAAGATGGGAACGGATGAGACTGTACTCTGCCGGTCCTGGCAGCAACATGGTTATTGCCATAGTCTTCTCTTTGCTTTTTTCGTGGGGAATGGTGGCTTCTCTGGAACCGTCGAATGACGGAGTCCTATCGGCCAGTGTAGTCGTTGATTATGGAGGAGAGGAGGCTGGACTTGAACCCTGGATGCTGATAACCTCAGTCAATGATCAAGAGGTGAACAATGCACAGGATTTCTCTGACATAATGAATGAGACCTATGCTGGACAAACGGTGAACATTTCGGTGTTGAACAAAGGCCAACCCGAGACCTATCAGGCAGTTCTTTCAGACAAAGGGAGTTACTACCTGAAATATTATCCCGATTATTACGAATCATGGATGTCTGGTAAAGGCTTCATGGGAATAGCAGTAGTCAATCCTGAAGTGGTGACAGACAGTCTGTCACATCCTGGCAGTAGTGGAGGTTCAATGTTACAATACATCACCCTTCCTTTCCAGAAGCTGCAACCATTCCCTGACCATTTTACGGCCCTCTTCGAACCGACGGGAATCCCGGGGATATTGCCTGAGGGACTTTTCTGGGTATTGGCAAATTCATTCTATTGGATCTTCTGGCTCAATCTGATGGTCGGATTGACCAACGCATTACCTGCCGTCCCCCTGGATGGAGGATTCATCTTCGCTGATGGTGTTACTGGAATACTGGACCAGTTCAAAGGAGGATTGACCGAGGAACGGAAGGAGGGAATTGTCGACAATCTGGTCGGAGTCCTGGCTTTCACTGTTATTTTCTTGGTGGTCTGGCAACTGATCGGACCGAGACTAGTTGGTATTGATCCAGTTATACTAGATGCCAACATAAATGCAGCCGAAACGCAAGGATGGACTGGGGACGTTTTCGAATTTGATGCATCCCTGTCTGAAGGTGCATTCGTAACCTATGAATGGGACTTTGGAGACGGTAATACTGCAACCGGTGAAAGCGTGTCGCATACCTGGTCCGAAGGTGGATTGTACTTTGTGGTCCTGACTGCTAAGGATGGTGAGGATCGGCAAAGTGTGGAATTCGAACAGGTCAGTATTAATCATAACCAATCAGGAGATGGGAGCGTTAGTGGCGGCTCGGATGATTCCATTGGTGTTACTATCAATCCTTACGTTGAGAGCGTGAACGTATACGTCAATATCACTGGTGACAGTGGATTCCCATTTGTGACGTCTGAAGTTACCGTCACCATAAGCGGACCTGCGGGAACTGAATTCTCTGAGAGTTATTCATTGAATAATGGTCAAACTCAATCAATTCAATTCAGCACTAATGAGGGGGAACTTGTTGGTGAATGGGAATTATTCTTGGAAGCTGATGATCCGGTGTCTGATTTCACTTATGACTATGATTGGTACAATTACTACCTATCCAGTGGTTGAAACGAGTCTTTAATAATGCTGAACATTTTTAGGCCGTTGGATATAGGGAAACAAACCCTGATAAATCACGTTCCGGAACTAAATCAATGACAAAAGATCCAGTGCCGCTAAAAGCCATACACCATATAGAATTCTGGGTGGGCAATGCGAAGCAGGCCGCGCACTTCTATAGAACTGCTTTTGGTTTCAATCAAATTGCATATTCTGGTCTAGAAACAGGAGATCGGGAAAAGGCCAGTTATGTTCTTGAACAGGGGAAGGTCAGGCTGATACTTTCAACACCACTCAGTGGAGACAATGGTATCTCATCACACATAAAGAAACATGGAGATGGTGTCAAGGACATAGCATTTCATGTCAATGATGCGGCTGCCTGTTACAAGGCATGTATAGAACGTGGAGCAAAGAGCGCTGCCGAACCAACAGAACTCAATGACGAGAACGGAAGCGTTACGCATGCTGCGATTTGCACATACGGAGACACATTGCACTCGTTCATCTCACACAATGACTACAGTGGTCCTTTCCTTCCAGGATTTGTCGAGAGTAATGTAAAAGGGGATTCAGTCGGTTTGAGATTTGTCGACCACATTGTTGGGAACGTCGAACTCGGCAAGATGAATCATTGGGCTGATTTCTATGCCAAGATTATGGGATTTACACAACTGCAACATTTCAGTGATGAGGATATCTCCACTGAATATTCCGCTTTGATGTCAAAGGTAATGGAAAGTGATAATGGAAGAATCAAATTCCCTATCAATGAACCTGCTGAAGGGAAGAAAAAATCCCAGATTGATGAATATCTGGAATTTTATGGAGGTCCAGGAGTCCAGCATATTGCTCTCCTGACCGATGACATAATCAATGCCATCACTAAACTAAAGGCAAAGGGAGTGGAATTCCTAGAAGTTCCAGACACGTACTATGAGAATCTCACCCAGAGAGTAGGTGCTATCGATGAAGACGTTGAAGTCCTCAAAAAACTTAAGGTTCTGGTTGATAGAGATGATGAGGGATACCTGTTACAACTGTTTACCAAGCCAGTAGAAGACAGGCCTACCCTATTCTATGAAGTTATTCAGAGAAAAGGTTCTAAGGGATTCGGAATTGGAAATTTCAAGGCTCTCTTTGAAGCCATAGAGAGACACCAAGCTGAAAGGGGAAATTTGTAATGCACAGATACCATAAATTAGGAAAGTTGCCCAAGAAAAGACATATTGTATTCAGAGATAAGAATGGCAGGATTTACCACGAAGAATTGAAAGGAAACAAGGGATTTGTTGGGCCTTCATCCCTTCTTTATCACGTACATCCACCTACCGAAGTAATATCGACGAAGCAAATCGGTACCTTCAATGTTGTAGAGGAAGATGATCGAAGCCTACGGATGAGACATTTCTACACTGACAGAGCAAAAAAAGGTGGAAGTATCATTATGGATCGTGTTCCGTTCCTATTCAATGATGATGCTATCCTCATGATGTGTTATCCTGATAAGAGTGAGGATTATTATTATAGAAACACTCAAGGCGATGAAATAGTGTACGTCAGCAAAGGTAGCGGTACTTTAGAAACTGCATTCGGCAATATGAAATATTCCCAAGGTGATTACTTAGTGATTCCAAGAGGAATTCTGCATCGTTATGAAATGAGCAAGGAGGAACATTCATTACTCATTGTTGAAACGCCAAGCGAAGTCCGAACGCCAAGCAGATATCGGAACGAATATGGACAAATTATAGAGAGAAGTCCTTATTCGGAAAGAGACTTCAGAGGTCCTGAAGAATTGGTTACGCATGATGAGAAAGGTAAATTCAAAATTGTGGTCAAACAAAGAAATATGTTCACGGAAGTTACCCTTGGGCATCACCCTTGTGACGTTATTGGGTGGGATGGATACTACTATCCATATGCCTTCAGCATCCATGACTTTGAACCAATAGTTGGCAGAATTCACGAACCGCCACCAGTTCATCAAACATTCTCGGCTGATAGATTTGTGGTTTGTTCATTCTGTCCACGACCTTTTGACTTTGATAAAGAAGCAATACCTGCTCCTTACAATCACGCAAATATAATGTCTGACGAGGTCATTTACTACGATTCAAAGGAATTTATGTCTCGCAAAGGAATTGAATATGGATCCATGACTCTACATCCGGACGGGCTTACACACGGCCCACATCCTGGAAAGTATGAGGATTCAATTGGGGCAAAGTGGACCGATGAACTGGCTGTTATGGTTGATACCTTTTATCCTCTAAAAGTTGCTAAGAACGCACTGGTCACTGAAGACTCTGATTACGGTAAATCTTGGTTGGATGGCGAAGGATACAAAGAGGCACTAGGCGAATAACTTTGATGAAAGAAAGTCTCAGAACTTTCATGCATGGTCTGATTGACTATGCCGGACTATTTCCTCCGGCAAACTTACCGTTAAATGAAGCAATTGATGATTATATTAAACACCTTAACGGAGAAAATTCATGGATGCTGGGAAGATTCATTATACCTGTCTCTAAACTGAACGAATTAGACCAATTCGTATCCCTTTTTGATGAAATCGGACCCCTTGAACTGGCTGTTCTGGGTAGTGGAGGAGATTCTAACGATGAGTATTTAAGTAAAATCAGTAATGATATGGTCAAAATAAGTGATTATCGAAATAGACATTCAGGAAAGGTCAGAATTGAAGTCTATGAATGCAAACTGCCTTCGAATTCACCATCCAAGAAGACAATGAAAAAGGCAACAGACTTGTTAAACCAGAATAAACTCTCACATTATCATGAATTCCCTGAATTACCGGATGTTGGAATCAATTATTCCACCGATGAGGATGAAAGTTCATGGGATGAGGAAATACTCCCTGTTGTTTCTATGATCGCAGAATTGAAGGGGGCAGGAATCAAACTCAGGTGTGGTGGAATTGTTAAAGAAGCGTTTCCGAGTGTGGAACAAATAGCTGCAATGATTCAGACCTGTGCACTGATAGACATACCAATGAAGTGTACTGCTGGATTGCATCACCCAATTCGCCACTTTGCTGAGGAATATGATGCTTACATGCATGGTTTCATCAATGCATTTGGTGCCGGGATTTTTACTTCAAACTTCCCGAACCCGGAGAATTCTCAGGAAAGGTTCCGGATGTTCATTCTGCTATCACATCTGATAGGTGAACAGGTAGCTGACAATTTTGATTTTGGAGATAAGGGGATGATCTGGAAAATGGGGGATGATCGAGACTCTATATTCGAATTTGATAATGACAGTATCAGGAATTGTCGTGGAAAGAACATGATATCATATGGCAGTTGCTCTTTTCAAGAGCCCATAGATGACTTGAAACAGCTGGGATGGATGTAATGGACGAAACACACGATTCAAAACTTAGATCATGGGTTGAAGTAGACGAGAACTCTGATTTTCCAATCCAGAACATACCCTTTGGAATCTATCGACCGAAAGGAGGTGGGGATCTACATGTTGCCACGGCAATAGGTGATTACGTTCTGGATCTGGCATATCTCGACGATGCCGGATTATTCAATGGCACAGTAGTAGAAGGGACTGAAGTGTTTCATGAGCCTACACTGAATGCCCTCATGTCAATGGGCAGAAAGGCATGGAAAGAGATTAGATTGGTAATAAGCAGATTATTGAGGCAAGAGGCATCTAATGGTGATCTCGGAAATAATAAAGATTTGAGAAACATGGCTTTGATTTCTATGAATGAGGTAGAAATGCAACTACCTGTCGATATAGGGGATTACACGGATTTCTACTCATCCAAAGAACATGCTACGAATGTAGGCAAGATGTTCCGCCCAGATGGTGAACCATTGTTGCCGAATTGGCTACACTTGCCTGTCGCTTATCATGGTCGAGCATCATCGGTCATTCTCAGTGGCACAGATATAGTGCGGCCAAAGGGGCAGACCAAGGCTCCTGATGCGCCAGCTCCCTCTTTTGGGAATAGTGAACGACTGGATTTTGAACTTGAAATGGGAGTTCTCATCGGAGCTGGTAACAGTCTGGGTGAAGCTGTCTCTGTCAATGCCGCTGAAGATTATGTATTCGGATTAGCCCTTGTGAATGATTGGTCAGCTAGAGACATCCAAACTTGGGAATACCAACCTTTAGGGCCATTTCTGGCAAAGAATTTTGCAACGAGCCTTTCTCCATGGATAATCACATTAGAGGCCCTAGAACCGTTCCGATGCAGTGGCCCTAAACAAGACCCCAAACCCCTTGAATATCTGAGAAATACCAAAGACAGTACCTTCGACATTAATCTGGAAATCTATCTCAAAACTGAGAATATGGATTCGGACCAGCTGATATCATCCAGCAATTACAATTATCTTTATTGGAATATGAGCCAACAGATTGCACACCATACAATCACGGGTTGTAACCTCCGTACAGGTGATCTTCTGGCTAGTGGAACTATCTCAGGACCTGGCAAAGACAACCGAGGTTCGATGCTGGAATTGTCTTGGTTATGGACCAAGCCGATTAAACTATCGAACGGTGATGAGAGAAAATCCCTGGATGATGGAGATACTGTAACATTGAGAGGCTGGTGCCAAGGTGATGGATATCGAATAGGTTTTGGTGATTGTACTGGAACGATTCTACCACCTAATTAGGCACGATTTTTAGAGTAGAGCTTATATAACCATCCGAGTGGCGCCCACTCCGTCTCAGAATTCTTTGAGACAAAAAGGACATAACATCAATGGCAAGACAAACACGTCGTAGACGTGACGCTAAGTCAAAAAGCCGCTTTCGCCCTCGCTTCTCTTCAGCTTTTGGAAGAGCTGGCTCTGAAGAAAAAGAGGTTCAACCCCGTAAAGTTGAGAAAGTAAACTGGTCTACGGTTTTGGCATTGCTTGCAATATTCCTTTTTTCTCTCTACATCAGGACGGCCTGGACACTCGAACCTGCTACTACCACTATTTTGGATGAGGGTTTCGAATTAACGGGAGGTAGTGACCCCTACTACCACAAGCGAGTCGTTGACTATGTGGTGGAGAATGGTGAACATCTCCAAAGAGACCCTATGTTGAACTACCCCTATGGGGCCAATAACAACCGACCTCCTCTGTTTGATTGGTCTATTGCGATTATTGGATTGGCAATATCACCATTCTTCGAATCGACTGAAGAATCTGTTTGGTGGTCCATGGAAGTTCTACCGGCAATCTATGGGGCTTTGATTATCTTTCCAGTATATGCCATTGGTAGAGCCCAGTTCGGAAAAGAGGCCGGATTGATTGGTGCTTTCCTGATTGGTGTCAACTCGGGTCACATAAGTCACTCAAGTCTGGCCTTAGCTGACCACGATTCGTACGTCATATTGCTTGGTACGACTGCGTTTTTCTTCTTCATGAGGGCCTTGACTGTAGCCAATGATCGGAAATGGGTCTCCAACTGGTCAGATTGGGAAGAAATCAAGAAAGGAATATTGAGCTTTGTTGAGACTGAAAGACTGGCCTTAGGATATGCTGGACTTTCTGGAATTACGATTACCATGATTGCACTGAGTTGGAAAGGTTTCCCATACATCATGGGAATTATTGCAATCTATCTTGGCTTTCAGATGCTGATCAACGCTTTTCGGAGAGTTGATAGTCTAACAACTGCATCAGTGGGTCTAGTGACAATGGCAATGCCTGTCCTCCTTTCCTACCCCTACTACCACACAATGGGATTTGTTGGAACCTGGTGGGAAGCTCCGGCCTATATCCTACTCGGATACGTCATGCTATCGGCGCTGATGGTCACGACCAGAGATCTACCGTGGCTTCTGGTGATAGGTTCCTCAATCGGAATGGCTGCTGCAATTTACCTTCTTCTGACATATGTGTTTAAGGAACTTGGATTCCTTCTGTTCAGCGGGCAGGGGTATTTCGTAAGGACTAAATTGTTCGATACGATTGCGGAGGCTCAGCCACCGGAATTTGCTGACTTCGTCTTTGCTTTTGGTCCTGTGTCGATTTGGCTTGCTCTTTTTGGTATAGTCTGGATGGCTTACCAGCTTTTCAATCAGAGTATCTGGAAGAAAGATTACTTGTTCGTAATGATCTGGGCTTTGGTCTCAATCTATATGGCCCAATCTGCGGTTCGATTTATTTTCAATGCAACGCCTGTTGTTTCACTTATCAGTGGATGGATGACCTGGTTGATTATTCAATGGGCTGATTTTCCCTCCGTAATAGTTGCCTGGAAGGCATTCTGGGGTAAGCGTGGAGATGTGTTCTTCTGGCTAGCACTGGTTTCTATTATAGCTGGTGTATGGTTATTCTTCACTGTAGGCATCTGGATCGGATTGTTGGCTACTATTATCCTACTGGCATTGGTAATGGTGATTGGGCATATGGATGCTCAGGGGGAGGACCAATACCGCTTCCGCGACAGGTTAAGCGGACTCAGAAAAGCCTTTGAAGTCAGAAGACCTCTGATTGTGATGTTTGTTGGACTTTTTATTTTCCTTCCTAACACTTTCTATGGATATGATGCTGCTGTACCCTTTGAAGACAAGAAGGACCATGATGTTGCAGTTTATGATTTTCTGAGTTATGATTTCCTGAGACCTGACGAATATATGAATGATGAAAAGACTAACACCAGTCTCTACCCGGCCGGAGTCACCGGAATGTACAACAAGACCAATAATCAACTCTGGTACATGGGTAACACTGGACCTTCCTTCCCTTCAAACTATTGGATTGAGGGGCTGGGATGGCTATCTGAACAGGATACCAATCTGAAACCTGAGGATCGCCCTGGTTTCATATCATGGTGGGATTATGGGTTCTGGGCAATTGATATTGGTGAGCATCCAACAGTAGCGGATAATTTCCAGTTTGGATATCAGATAGCAGGTAATTTCATCGCATCGCAGTCCGAACATGAGGCCATGGCCCTACTGCTGTACAGGCTATTGGAACCGGAAGTTGACCGGGACACTGGGAAATTCAATGCCGAAATTCGCAATATTCTCCTGGGACACTTGTCTGAAGACAATATAACTGAATTTGAGACCATTATTATGAATCCTGAGGACTATATCCCCAAGAAAGCTGACGGAAGCGATCAGGATGTTCACAAGAAGAATGCAGCCATAAGAGCTGGAAAGCCAATTCTTATGACTATTGAAAAGAGCCAGATTGCGGACCTGATGTGGGAAGTTGAACAGGCTACGGGTCATTCCATCCGTTACTTCGCTGCAGACACAAGATTAATGCCCTATTCAGCTGACAATACAGGTATTCTGTACGCTCCGGTAACTCTGGCAGATTATGACATCAGTAATTTCTTTGACGTTGAGGCCGTTCTATCTGATGGCCGAACTGTACCCTTTGCGGAAGCTATCGATATAGTAACGGAGAATCCTAGTATTCAGGTCACTGACCAGACTCTGGTTTACAAGGATAAATTCCTTAATTCAACATTCTTCCGGGCATTCATAGGTTGGTCAGCACCCGATATCGGCAGAGATATCAGCGATGGGATACCTGGTATCTATGGCACAATTGGGCAGGATCAGAGCCTCCCGCCTCTATTTGGATGGAATATGACT
>DAXQ01000047.1 GCA_002506485.1 Euryarchaeota archaeon UBA136
TCAGCTGATTGTATATTCGCTCAGCTATCTGTTCTAATTCGTCTACGGCTGTCGCCATACTGGCCCAGTGAAACGGGGTTTTAGTTTGAATGGGTTAGGGTAGATGATCTGCGCTTTTTGTCGGTTTCTCGTCAGGTATACTAATCACCAATAGGGCTCCACTCACAACGATAAGGGCCGCACCTATGGCGTCTCCCCAGACTAATTCTTGATTGAATATCAGCCAGCCATAAATCCCACCAACGATTACGGTGGCGTAAGAAAAGACCCCAATGTATGCAGCTCTTGCCGCATGATAGGCGCGAGTCATTCCTGTTTGACCTATCCCTGCACAAATTCCCACTCCGATAACGGCCAAACCGTCGTACAATTTCAAGGTGGGTAATTCTCCTGCTGCAAATGGCAAACTGACCAATGTACAAAAAGCTGCAAACCAGAAAACGATGCCGTCTGGAGAGGAACTGGTGCGCAGGCCCCGTACCGCAAGGTACGCAAATGCTGAGAACACGCCTGAAATCAATGCGATTGTAGCATCAATGTCTATGTATTTCAATGATGGTGAAACAATCAGAATTGTCCCGATAAGGGAAACTAGAATACAGCCATAAATCAAAGGTGAGACCCTCTCCCTTAGAATAGCTCCAGAAAAAAGTGCGACGAACAGGGGGGATGTGTATTGGAGTGTGACGGCGTTGGAAAGGGGGATTTTTTGAACTGAGTAAAAATAGCAGAACATGGCCGACAGACCAATCGCGGATCTCCACAACATGAGGCGACGGTCGCCGATGTGAAGTGAGGCCCCATAGAATTGAGACCATGTCAATAATATCACCATTATTACCAGACTGCGTCCGAAAACTACTGCCCACACCCCGACATCTCCTGCAGTAGATTTGACCAGGGCGCTCCCAGAACCAAAAGCTGCGCTCGCAAGTAGCATCCAAGCAATCGCTGCTTTGGGTGAATCTATTTTTTTTTCAGCCATTCAAATTATCTTGTATTATTTGTTCCCAATCGTCTGGTTTTGGTGGCCATCCTTCGGTCATGTAAGTAAAGAATTCGTCTTTGTCCTTAATCTGCATGGCTTCGTTGGTCTCAATCTCGTGTCCTAGCTGTGAATATGTGGCTTCAGAAGAAATTGCATGAACTGCACCAACATGATTTGGATAAATCCTAAGATTTGGATCAAGCTTTTCTAGCCTTCTCAAACTATCGAACATCAGGTCTGATTTTTTCCTATAGTCCCCTCCTAAATCAATTCTCCCTACATCGCCTATGAAAAGACAATCTCCTGTCAGAAGGTACTCGTTATCAACTAAATAACAATTGTGATCTGGCGTGTGCCCTGGTGTAAACATCACTTCCACTTGAACCTCACCAACCAAAATGATGTCGCCGTCTTCAGTTGGTTTTATTTGACCTTTGTATGGTGTTTTGCTGCTCTTAACTATTCCTCCTGTGTTGTGTTTTTTTGAGAAAAGAGGTGATGAGGATCTTCTATCTGCATGGTTATGTGTGTCAATCACATATTCAACAGTGGGGGACCCGAGTTTCATTAATTCCTTTTCAATGTTTTCTTCAAAACCCAGAAAGGAATCAACGATAGCTGCTTTATTCCTTTTTTCACAAAAAATGATATAGGATGCGCAACCCGTATCGCCTAAAATCAATTGTGATAGCTTAGTCATAGTACTGTACAGAAGTACATTATAGTATAAGAGACCCTTATCTATGCAACAAGATACGATAAGAGACAGACACCTCCATTTCCTGTGGAACATTTCAGATATACGGCGCCTTGTTCTGGTTCTCTTTTTTTCCTTTTCTGTAGACGACATCTCTCCAGTGGAAGCGAAGGTGTCTGACAACCTTCTTTTATCCAACGCTTTTGACGGTATGTGTCTCTGGACGACTCTTTTCAAAAAACGTGCAAACACGTTGAGAAAAACACACTAAAGATCAATCAGAGCACCCTTCTCAAATTATATTCACATTACAAACAGGCGACAAAAGGAGACGTAACAGGAGAAAGGCCTGGAAAGATGGATTTCATGGGCCGGGCAAAATTCGATGGCTGGTCCTCGTTGGCAGGCATGCCTACTGAAGAAGCCAAAGAGAATTACGTGAGAATAGGCAAGGAACTCGATTTCGTCGATCCGTCGAAACCCAGTTTTGAGGAGAAGCACGCTGCCGCCAAGGAGATGCTAGATCGAGAATTGGATGTGACGGAGTACGAAGAGATTAAGAGCCTCTGGAAAGCCCATTCAATCGCAGAAGACAACAGAGACATAGATGGATTGATGGCCACCCTGACCGAGGATTGCAAGTATGAAATCCCACAGATTGGGAAAACATACTTCAAGAAAGCAGGAGCTACACAATTCTATAACGATCTTCTAGGCGCATTTCCAGATATCGACTTCCGTTTGATTCAGATTTATATTGGCCCCCAGGGCGTTGTTGAGGAAGCAAGAGTAAAAACCATACATGAGAAGGATTGGCTGGTTCTTCCTGCATCAGGTAAGGAAATCGAATTTGAAACCGTTATCTTTTTTCCATGGGATCCAGAGGCAAAGCGATTCAAGGGAGAACGCGTCTACTTCAATTTCGACCGGAAATTCTACGAAAAGTACGGGGTGATTCCTCCTTTCCCAGAATTGAAAGAATAAAGCTCAAAAGATTTCTTTGAAGACATTTTATATAGGTGAAGCATAAGCAGCGCTATGAACAAAGTCGCGTTAGCGGCGCTAGCAAGCATTTTTTTGCTTATAGCTCCAGCGAGCACAGCTGTTAAGGAATCAGCAGCATTCACTGTAGGTGACAAGTGGGTCCTTGGACATGAATTCGACCTGATGGAAGAGTTCGATTCGTTTACCGAGGAAATTTTTCAAGAACTGGATGCAGAAATTGAGAATAATTCTACAGGGGCGTATGGGGATCTGATGGGTTACAGCCTTAATGAGAACGAAGGCGTAATTGGAGTGTTTTACACCGGCGAGATTGTAGATGATCTGGATGGATTGATACACATCACATCAGAAGAATCATTCTACTTTCATACAGCTATAGACACCTCCATTACAGGTGTATTTTTCGAAGAGGGAACCTACGATGATGTCGAGGAGACATGTACCTATGATGAAGAAAATGACGATGAGACTTGCACATACACCTTAGCAGACGGTTCTGAGATACCAACGGCAGTTCAGACAATGGAGATTGGTGGAGAATTCCACTATGTAACTCAGATTACAACCGAAACGTGGTGGACCCAGGATGATTTTGACATGCAGAAGATGGACCTAACTCTCAGTATGGGAATGTCAGGTGGCGTGAAACTCATTAATGTTCCCAATGAGACAATGGAACCTAATTGGATTGAAGAAGATTATGACGGTGACGGATATCCTGATGGCGAGCGCGAGGACTGTGAGTATGAGAATGACGAGGAAACTTGCACTTATGAATACGTTAGCACAGTAATGGAGACGGCCGAACTCGGAGCTTCGGCAGAGGAAAGTCTGCACCTTCTCTTCGAATTTGATCCATGGAAACCGCTCAACGCCTTTGACCTTCCATTAGAAGAAAACAAGTACTGGGATGGTCAGACCGAAGTGCGAATCAGCGGAGATGTGGGTGGAATGATAGACATTGACAAACCAGTCTTGTCCATATGTCCTGAACTGGATTGTGATCAATTACCAGAAATGCAGGAGCTGTACGAAGTAATGACTGCAGGAATCGAGGAATTACATAACGATGAGAACTTCAGCATCACTGTAGACCGAGACAATGAT
>DAXQ01000037.1 GCA_002506485.1 Euryarchaeota archaeon UBA136
GGTTTCTTTTTCTAAAGAAATGAACGGGGGTCGGACAATCGTCCAATCAGGATGGTTGCTGTAATAGGATACAACCGATTTCAGTGCCGGAATCATTGGGTAGGATTCCAGTACAGTGCGAACCTGATTCAATTGCTCTTGTAGATTATCTGCTCGATCAGATTTCCATTCCTTATAAAGATTGTAGATTGCATTGGGATTGATGTTTGCGGTTGCAGAAATACATCCAGCACCCCCAGCTCGCATTGTTTGAAGCAGAAAATGTTCACTCCCTGCAAACACTCGAAAATCATCCCATTGACGCTCCAGTATGCTTTGAGTGTTATTCCAGTTACCTGAGCTATCCTTAACCCCTACTATTGCATTGGGATACCTAATGATCAGACGTTCAATGAGATCCAGGCTAATACTCACACCTGAAACTGGTGGTATATGGTAAAGGTAGATTTTAAGTGCACTGTTACCAACACGCTCAATAGTCTCTGCATAACTTCTAAGAAGTCCGTCATCGCTAATATCTTTATAAAAGAAAGGGGGTAACATTAAAGTACCTTTGCAACCTAATTTTACTGCATGTGAAGTGAGTTGAACGGTTTCTGTAAGAGAGCAACAACCTGTCCCGGGCATCAGTAAGGAGGGATTAATTCCAGCCTCAACCAGGTCATCAAGTAAGGATATTTTTTCTACAAGTGATAGTGAATTTGCCTCACTAGTTGTTCCAAACAAAACAAGAGCGACATTCTGAGATGACAACCAACGACATAGTTTCACAAGTCGTCTTGAGTCAGGTTTGAGATCTTTCGTAAACGGAGTGAGTACCGGACTTAAAACACCGGAGAATTTTAGAGAATTTTCAGACATTACTGTTCTATCAAATAAGCATATTCAACACATTTATCTGCTTTGAGTGGAATGTTGGTGTTTCTAGCAAAAATACTTGAGCCAGAATAACAAGTTGCTCTGACTAAACGGAGCACACTCTCCTCTTCGGCATATTGTGCTTGGGCAACTGGCACATAAAGTTTCCCGATGATCAGTACTAAACAACAGGCAATGATGCCAAGTAAAAAGTTTTTCATAATAGTCTCCTGAAAGATTGATTACTTAAATCTACTCCAACAGTTGCACTACTTGCAATTTTTTATTAATTAGTCAGTTAATTAGAATTTATTTTGAAACCTCTTGCCAAAGTCTAAAGAAATTTCCTCCCATGACTTTCCCAACAGTTTCATCATCATGACCTCTGAGTATCATTTCTTCAGCTATCGCACTGAAATTTGCTTCGCGGCCAAAACCTTTACTATATTTTGAAACACCCCTGAGATCAGAAGCAATCCCAACATGTTCAGGACCAACCAAATCTATAACATGATCAATATAGTCGACCATCCTAGTAACAGATTCTATATATCGTCCATGAGGCCAAATGCCTACAATGCCATCCTTTTTAGCTATCAAGATAACCTCTTCGTCTGTCAAAGCCCTGTCTTGATCTCTCAGAGCTTTAAGACCTCCGTGACTAAAAATTACCGGATCCTTTGAAATCTCTAAGACGTCCTTAATGGTTTCAGTATTTGCATGGGCAACATCAATAATGAGATTCAGCCTATTGGCTTCCTCAACAACCTTTTCTCCAAATTCCGTTAACCCGCCTGGGCTGTAGGGATGACTCTGAATATGACCCAACGCATTCGCTCTAAAATGTACTAATTGAATTAACCTGAGCCCCATCTCATAAAATCTATAGAGATTCTCTATATCGCCTTCAAGACCATCAGCACCCTCCATTGCAGGAATAATCGCCAAATTGCCTTCATCTCTTGCTTTCAATAGGAGGGATGGCGAATCCGCATGCACCGCCCTTCCCTCTGTAAAGGTATTCTGAATGCGTTGTAAACGCTCTAAAGTTAGAGCAAAGGATTGACCAGAAGAAGGCTTGTACTGTCCTTTAGGCACTGTTCCATCTTCGGTATCGTAATCACCAGTATAAGCCATATCAGTACTGATTGAGGCAACCACCACATTGATATTATGTGCCTTATACCGATGAATTTCTTCTTCGGAAATGCTATCTATATTTGACCTATGGAACCTACTGGGATGGGCATGCATGTCCGCAAAGATAAAATTAGAATTGATTGACTTGATCCTTGCATCTAAATCTTTCTTTTGTTCTTCACTATCAACTGAACTCGCAAGAAGCAAGATTGATAGGGTTAGGAAGATTTGTTTTTTCATACCCAAAAACTATATAGCAAATTGGTCAAACCTCAAATTCTTGATGCTGGTTTAGATTCTGAAGAAACTCAATTAAAAAATAGAAGTAATTAACAAACTACCGCTGACCACATCAGTCAGTTTTATTGTCAAGTTGCGTCGTTGTATCATTCTTTTTAAGAATCATATACAACACCGCGGACAAGCCTGCAGTACTAAAAATCATACACATGACCATGATCTGATAGCGTGCAGCAGTAAGAGGGTCAACCCCAGACAAGATCTGCCCGGTCATCATGCCTGGTAGCGATACCAGACCAACCGCTAGGAGCGCGTTGACTTGTGGAATCATTGCTGCCTCCATCGCGGCTCTCCGAGCACTTAAATAATCATCACCACGCTCAAGTTCGGCGTGAAAACGCTC
>DAXQ01000048.1 GCA_002506485.1 Euryarchaeota archaeon UBA136
AATTTCCGGCCGTCACAAAAACTCATCAAGGAGAATTCTTCACCAAATATTTTTTCTTCAATTATATAGGTCCCAGAGCCATCAACTAGTTGCTTGCAATAAATCAGTGCTTCCTCTTTTGAATGCAGATGTTCCCCCGCCACTTTGACTCCCTTACCACCCATTAGACCGTCAAATTTCACGACGTAATTATCCCCCAAATCATCAATAAATTCACTAGCCCCATGCATGGTCTTGAAACGTCGATACCGAGGAGAAGCACCGATATTATATTTTTCCAATAGTTCTCTAGTAAATCCCTTACTTGTCTCAATCTGAGCAAGCTGTCTGGTTGGCCCTACTACTGGAATATCATGTTTCCAGAACATATCTGCCATTCCATTTGCCAAAGGATCTTCAGGACCTATTACTACACAATGAACCGAGCTTGCTTTTGCAAAATCCAGAATAGAAGTCTGTGAATTCCGTGAATTATAATTAGTGACACTATGACAGCCTGTTGATAACTTTAATAATCCTGGATTAAGGTTAGTCAACACACTATATACCGTAGAACCGGATTCTGCTAATTTTTCGGCTATTATATGCTCTCTAGCTCCACTCCCAACAACCAAGAAATTCATTAATTCACCAGATCAGATATTAGAAATAGGGATTTGTACTCCAAATTGAGGGGAGCCATGCATTCAGCAGCACCTTCCTCTCGATCTACTACTACCAGTACCATCAAAACTTCAACATCTTCATCGGTCAGTATCTTTATAGATTCTATATTAGAACCTCCAGTAGTGGCCACATCATCTACCAGAACTGCTCGACCTTTACTTAGTCCCTCAATCCTTGTACCAGTGCCATGTTCTCGGGTTGATTTTCTAATCATGGAATATGGAATCCCAGTTTCCAATGAAAGTGCAGCTGCCAAGGGCACGGCACCCAACTCCATCCCTGCAATGAAATCAACGTTTTCTGGCAATAATTTAGCGAACTCTACGGCTATTTCCTTTAGGATGGAGGGCTCAGTAGATGCTAATTTCAGATCAACATAATAGTTGGATTTCTTCCCAGATGTAAGTGTGAAATCCCCAAACTTAACAGCTCCACAGTCAATAAGTTTTTGCTTCAAACCCTCCAAGGTACTAGACCCCTGCATAATCTGTCAGAGACTGCCTTAAAAATTAGTATGGCCTATTTAATGAAATATAGTTATAGCAGCAGGCAACACTTCTATATCAATAGGAGTAAATCCTATATTTTCCCCATCGATGTTGATAGGTGTGGGTTCATCAGTTTCTATTCTAAGAGTGGAAAAACGATAAAATTCAACATTAGGATTCCAAACATGAGAACCCTCTGATTTCAATTGATTGAACATTTTCAAGACTTTCAAACGCCCGATATGATAAATCACACCTAAATCCATTTTTCCATCGTCGACCTGGGCCATTGGTGCCAGAGTTAACCTATCTCCACCAGTCTTTGTATTCTGAATAAGAAGTAAAACAAATGCTGAATCTATCAGATGCCCATCAATATAGCACCGTGCCTTACGAACCCTGCCCCGGATTATGCTCATAAGTGCACCAATATCATATCTTAAAGGACCGAGAAAACGCATCTTCTCAGCTAGTAGATTTGAATCAACCCCTAGACCCCAGCCAACTAAATTATGTGAATATCGAGTCTCCAGTTTATTATCTATTGTAAAAGAGACTTTCCCGATATCCATTTTCCTTAATCGACCAGCGAATATTCGTTCGATGGCATTCATATAGTCCATAATCTCCATATCATTTGCTTGACTATTGCCTGAACCTGCTGGAACCAATGCTACTGGGATCTCCTTGTACGCCGAATCCGAACGAAGCATCAAACCAGTAATCACCTCGCAAAAAGTTCCATCCCCCCCAACTGATATAATTATATCATTAGGATCCAAGGTTAAATCTTTAATGATTGATATTGCATGTTCAGGTTCATCTGTTTTATACGACTCGACCTTGATCTTTGTATCAGAAAGTTCTTTTGCCACGAAATCTCCAACTTCAATACCTTTCTTGTGTCCAGAGAACGGATTGACAATAACATGTGCTCTTTTAGTTTTATACAATTTGTCAATACGTCTGTTTTTAAAATGGGAAACTTTTTCAGGTGGCGGTAAGTACTTACGACCCAGAAATCCCTTAAGCATTTCAGGTTCATCCAGAATCACCTGCTCAGGACCTTGAGACATTGCAAAAGTATTGTATCAAGCTTTATAAGCTAGCTTCTGTCGACAGAGATACGGGAATGTGGCGAGAGCTGAACCCGGAAGTGAGGAATCGCGATGAGTAAATCAATTTACAGTTATATTGGTGACCAATGGAAGTCGCCATCGAAAGAACATAAGGCCCTTCAAAAGGATAGATTATTTCATTATCGTAGAGAAGATGCTACAGTCAAAGTAGAAAAACCTACAAGGATTGATCGAGCCAGAGCTTTAGGTTACAAGGCCAAACAGGGTTATATCATGGCTAGAACCAGAATTCGAAGAGGAGGTATGCACAAACATGCAATCACCTCAGGTAGAAGAGCCAAAAGAACAGGTATAGCTAAGATTACTATGCGTAAAAGTCTACAGATGATTGCAGAAGAACGAACGGCCAAGAAATATCCAAATC
Organism: Euryarchaeota archaeon UBA136; assembly: GCA_002506485.1. Lineage (GTDB taxonomy): Archaea > Thermoplasmatota > Poseidoniia > MGIII > CG-Epi1 > CG-Epi1. The sequence continues at coordinate 2,658 of DAXQ01000048.1, forward strand.
TAGAAATTCTAAATTCTTATTGGGTTGCCGAGGACGGCAGACATAAGTGGTACGAAATGATAATGGTAGATCCCCATCATCCTGTAATTATGGCAGATCCTAAAATAAACTGGATCTGTAGTAGAGCCCAAAAAGGAAGGGTGCACCGAGGTTTGACTTCGGCAGGTAAGAAATCAAGAGGTTTGATGAACAAGGGCAAGGGTGCTGAGAAAGTAAGACCCAGTAGACAAAAACATCTTTCCCGAAATAAGCAGAGTCGAACACCTCACCCTCCAAGAAAGTCATAGGCAATGAGCGGCATAATATATGACAGAAAGAACCCATTCATGGCTACTGTGACGGAGGCTTACTGCATTTCTGAAGGTTCAGGGAAGGAGACTAATCATTATGTTGTCTCATTGAAGGAAAGTGGAATTCGTTACAAACCAGGGGATTCTCTGGGTTTTTATCCTTCAAATAATTATGAGCTGGTCAAGGAAACTATTCGCAAAATCGGGGCTAAGAAGAAGGATACAATTAAAGGCAAAGACGGGGAAGAAACAACATTAGCAGATGCCCTTCATTATAAATTTACAATCCATAGAGCTGGAAAGAAGTTCCTCAGCGCTGTAGCCAAGAAAATGAGGAGAGGGAAAGATAAAGAAGATTTGGAGGTGATTCTAGATGATCGTGATGAAGTAGATAAATACCTATTCACCAGAGATTGTATAGATATCCTCAATGAACACCCCGTTCAATTCACACCTCAAGAATTTATAGATACTCTGTCACCTATTACACCTAGACTTTATTCTATAAGTTCTTCGCCAAAATCACATCCAAGAGAAGTCCACATAACTGTAGCTGTAGTAAAATATAATAATTTTGAGAGAGATAGATTTGGATTAGCAACGGGTGATCTTTCTAACCGTATTGAGGTCAATAAGACCAGAATCCCAGTTTACATCCAACCAACAAAAGAGTTTGTAATTCCAGATGACAGTTCTAAAGATATTATCATGATTGGTCCAGGTACGGGGATTGCTCCTTTTAGAGCATTCTTAGAACAGCGTATTGAGGAAAAGGGGACAGGAAAGAATTGGTTGTTCTTTGGAGAGATACATGAAAAATCAACCTTCTTTTACAAGGATGAGTGGTTTGAAGCTATGAAAAATGGTCACCTTCAAAAATTGACAACCGCGTTTTCAAGGGATCAGGAACACAAGATATATGTTCAACATCGTTTGCTGGGGAATTCGGAAGAAATCTGGGAATGGTTGCAATCTGGATCGTATTTCTATGTCTGTGGAGATAAACAATACATGGCTAAGGATGTACATTCAGCCTTGATAGAAATTGCTCGAACAGAAGGTAAATTAAAAAAGGAAGATGCTGAGAACTATATTAATCAGACATTAATGAAGGATGAGCGCCGTTACCTACGTGATGTGTACTAATCTTTTTCCTCGTCAACACCTAACTTGCTCTCTATAACCTCACCTGTTTCAGTATTGATAGTTTGTCCTGTCGCAGGATCATACCTGAATCCAGATTGCTGACTCACACCACCTATTTTCTGGGCATTATCACTTTCTTCATAATACTCCAGGTAATCATCCCCCTCTCCAAGTCTACTATAGACAAACATACCTAGACCTGCTATGCCCAAAACGATTAGAGGCGCCCAAATCAAAGGCTCATCGAAAAATGATTCCTCATCTGCAACTTCTTCTGGTTCAACAACCACAAATTCTTCAACTGTAACATTTACTTCTGCATATGCCCGATTGTCTAACTCATTATATTCGTCAATAATATTGTCTGGATCAATGACTGCTTCCAAATAATATGTTCCCGGGGCTGTAGGTTGCCAATAGAATACACGAATTTCCTCACCATTTACCCTTCCTAATGGCTTGGTCTGGTAAATCTCAAGCAAGGCACCGTCAATGAAAAGGGATATTTCAGCACCTATACAATCTATAGATGCATTCTCCATATTTGTAACGCTCTCTGGACATTCGCAACATATCTCTGGTCCGAAATTCAAAGCACCCACTGTGATTTTCAATGTTTCATTCAGATAAATCTGACTTGGCAACTGTGTCATTTCAATGGATAATTGATAATTTTTTGGTTTTATGAGAACTGTAGTATTAATTGAATTATCAGCTAGGTTCTGATCCTCAAAATCACTATTGGTTATCTGCGCTACTACTGTGAGATTATGGAAACCAGGTACAGATGTTGTCTTCCAGAAAACTGTAACAAACCTGACTTCATTATACAATAAATCCTCCTGAGGTACATAATACACAGGATTTCCCTCAAAATCATAACTCTGGACCTCTGGTGAAGAAGAATTGTCTAGGTAAACTACTAATTCAAAGGAAGGGATACCCGCCATATTATTACGTATCTGGACTATCATTTCCACATAAACTCCTTTGAATACAGGGTCTCCGGAATCCACAGAAACCAAAGTTAAATCATAATCGGGAGTGGCGACATTAATTAGCAGGGATTTGACATTGTTGCTTTCATCAAGCTCATCAATGACTTTACCTGCATCCATGTGTCCTGAAACACTAGGCTGTTGCTCATCCCAAGTATATTCTCCCGTGATGTTGTAAAATTCACCTTCATCCAAGGAAAGTTGCCATGAATCTATTATTTCACCATCCACTCTCAATTCAACTATACAATTAGAGACAGCCATGGCCCCTGCGTTAAAGGCTGTAATTATTATATTCGATGGAATTCCACGTACAGGTTGTCCCTCAATCGTAATTTCGTAAACGGTCATATCTGGTTTTGCTTCAAGTATTTCAACTTCAAAAGTGAAATTATTATCGTCTTCTTCCCATTCTTCTATTTCATCTAATGGATCTATCCTAACAACCAGCGTATGATTTCCTATAATATCAGTACCACTAGTTTTATCCCAAGTAATAGAGGATTGAGCCGCTCCGGGGATTATGGCCTGACCCCTTCGGGTAGCATTTGCTATATTATCTATAAAACTGTAACCAATCAATGATTCACTCCCTCCCTCTGAAATATCATAGAAACCAATTCTAACATTGTTAGCTTCAACCACATAATCCTCATTCAGAACCTGGATAACCAAACTAACTGCATGATCCTGATAAGGTAAATCAAGCCAAGAATCATTAGGGTTAACTGTAAGATTCCAGGACTCATCCAATGTTAATTCAGGCGTATGTGCACGGATAGTCACTTGAGTGTCAAGAATATTGTCGTCTTCACTAAGCTCTTCAACCTGACCATCTGAATCCAAAAAGACCTCGATAGTATAATCACCAATATCATCTGGAAACCAAGTAATATTGAACTGAGCGGTCTCACCCTGACCAACAATAACTCTCATCTGAACTGTCTCAATGATAGAGGTCGTGCCGTTTAGAATCTGTCTGAATTCAATATAGAAATCGCTACAATCAGCCCTTCCCGCATTTTCAAACAGTGCCACAATATCAACATTATCTCCTTCGGCAGGATTCTCTGGAGTTATAATTAAAGTAAAATCTCCTTCAAGACCCTTGAGATTAGCTAAGGCCTCTGAATAAATAGTAAATTCATACACTATTCTATTATTATCCTCATTCGTTTCATTAATATCATCTTCATAATCAACAGCTATAGTCAATACACGGTCGCCAACACCACCACAACCATCTAGGCCCTCTGGATTACATGTAAATTCAACTATGGCCTTCCTACTTTGATCTATAACTGCTTCAGTAGATTCATAGATAGGCATACACTGGTCATCAACGTCACATTCCGAAGTACTATTCCAAACAACAATTTTTACATTATTTGCAGGCTCAGCTCCATTATTGACCACTTCAAAACTAATTTCCAGACCCTCGCCCTGAATAGGAAATTCAGGTGAAAAAGTAAAATTAATTGGTTCTAAATCACAATTACCGAACTCACAAGCCTGTGCTTCATCAGATGTTAGCAAAACAATTGCCAGAAAGGTCAAAATTATGGCGATGGGCCCTGCATATGTTCGGAACATAATGATATGGTAACAAATTACTACATAAAAGTACTCCCCAAGGCAAGAAAATGGAAACAGAGAGTTTATAATGGGCACTTTTTGCGAATACATGAACCCCGTTAGCGTGCTGGACTACAGATACGGTACCGAAGAAATGCGAAACATTTTCAGGGCTGATTCATATTTGGGATTCTTATTGGATGTTGAAGCCACACTAGCTGAAGTTCAGGAAACAAAGAAGATTATCCCTAAAAATACGTCGAAAAATATACGAAATGCAACATCTTTAGTTAAACGTGAAAGAGTAGAAGAAATAGAATCCGAGATTAATCATGATATAATGGCAGTTGTAAAAGCACTTGAAGAAAAATCAGGGGATGCTGGAAAATGGATACACTTTGGAGCTACGAGCTATGATATTGTAGATACTGCTAGATCCATACAACATAAAAATGCCCTGGCCCTAATCGAAAAAGCAATTGATGATTTAATAATTTCATTGAGTAAACTATCTAAAAAACACAAGAAAACAGTAATGCTAGGTAGAACCCATGGTCAATGGGCAACACCAATTACATTTGGCCTCAAAATAGCTGTTTTTCTTTCTGAACTGAATCGGCATAAAGATCGTCTAAACGAGATTAAGCCTAGAATTGTAACTGGGAAATTTTTAGGAGCTGTGGGTTCTGGAGCTGCCATGGCTCCACATACCCTGGAAGTACAAACCGAAGTCTGTAATAGATTGGGCCTAAACGAACCCTTAGCTACCACTCAAATACTTGGTAGAGACCGAATAGCTGAGCTTGTTGCTTGGGGATCCAATCTGGCCACAAGCCTAGAAAAATTTACCTTAGAAGTAAGAAATCTTCAAAGAAGTGACATCGGAGAGGTCGCTGAGGCCTTTAACAAGAAAAAACAAGTTGGATCTTCTACTATGGCTCAAAAAAAGAATCCGATCGCCTCTGAAAATATTGGAGGTCTAGCCAGAGTTGTGCGATCAATGATCTACACCACTTATGAGAATAATTTACAATGGCATGAAAGAGACCTAGCTAATTCAAGTAGTGAAAGAATAATACTGCCACAGTTTTACATCCTGCTTGAATATATACTGATTAAGACAGAAAATGTCTTTTCAAATCTATTTGTAAATGTAGAACGTATGAAAGAAAACCTTGATGCGGCAGGAGGGTTACCTATGGCTGAGGCATTTGTTATCTCACTCAGCAAGACGGATTTGGGAAGACAGGCCGCACACGAATT
>DAXQ01000067.1 GCA_002506485.1 Euryarchaeota archaeon UBA136
AGGCTCTTCGTAGCATCATTCTGAATTGAATGCAACCATCTTTCTGCAAAAGGCAGACCATGATATCTATCCTGAATCTCCATCATCAGTTCCGTTGCCTTCTCATCCCTAATCTTCCGAACTTGTCTAAGATGATAAATATTGGAATTTCGTTTTCCACCTACTCGCCCAGCACCGTCGGTGACAAATGGTTCTATGGCCACAACATCTCCACTTTTCAGTACTGAACCACCTCTTTCTATGACACTTGGTATGGATACGCCACTGTGTAAATTGTATCTTTTTATTCCATGACCGGTCAAATTGGCAATCGGCCTGTAACCGTAGCCTTCAATTGTGTTTTGGACAGCTTGCCCAATAATTCCAACGTTTACACCGGGAGATGCAACTTCTATAGCTGTATTCAGGGCTTCACGTGAGGCCTCAATCATTTTACTGTATTTGTCACTTCCAATCTCGATAGTTAGGGCATTATCACCAATATACCCCTCAATATGTACACCTACATCCAGTTTCACCACGTCACCATTATGAAAAATCTCCTTGCTTTTGGTCGATGGTGTCCAGTGTGCACCCACACTGTTAACCGCTAAATTCGTTGGGAATGCTAATTCTCCATTCTTTTCGAACACGAAATTTTCAATGCTTTCAGTTGCATCCAGCATTGACGTTCCCTCTTGAATCAAGGTTTTACCGAAGTTAAGCGCATTACGGGCCAGCTTTCCAGCTTCTTTCCATTTTAAAATCTCTTCAGAATTCAATTATTCCCTCCAGAATAGACGAGTATAAAGCACCGATGCGCTTTATTTCGGGCTTATCCTGAGTTAGATTAATTATGGTAGATTCGACTCCCATCGGTTTCTCACCATCTAAATATGCGCACTGGGAACCAAATGTCTGCATTGCTTCATCCATGCTCTTGGCAATTTCGGAATTATGCTTATTTGCGCTTGTAGTTATGACCGGACTTTCTTTAGCCAGTTCCAAAGCAGTTCTATTCGACGGTATTCGGACAGCGATGTTGCCATCTCTGGTTACACCTTTTGCGAAATTACGTTTCGACCTTAGAATCAAAGTTATAGGGCCTGGTAGGAATTCTTTGATGATTTTCTCGGCTGCTTGGTTTACCTCGCAGTAATTTCCAATGGTTCTACTATTGTTCAGCATTATACTCAGGCCGTCTTCTTTTTTTCCTTTAACTTGGAATAATTTTTCCACGGCAGCCTGGTTAAAGGGGTCACATCCCATCCCCCATACGGTATCTGTAGGGTAAACTACGATTCCACCATTCTGGATTTCTTTTCTAGCTTCTGTGATGGAAATCATTAAGCTTGCTCAGAAATAGCAGTTTTAAGGTTTTTGGATACGCTATCTTTGTTCTATAGGCCTAAAGGTTCGATCTATAGGCCCCACATATCTGGCTCTGGGTCTGATAAGTCGGTTATTACCATATTGTTCTAATACATGTGCAGTCCAACCAGCTATACGTGACATTGCAAAGAGGGGAGTAAACAAATCGGTGGGAATCGCAAGCCCATAGAGTAATGGAGCAGAATAGAAGTCGACATTGGTTATTATTGGCTTTCTGGATTTGACCTGTCTTTCAATTTCTTCAGCGACCTCATACAGAGTCATATCATTTCTCTCTTGCCATAATTGAGTTGCCATTTTCTTCAAGTGTGGTTTTCTGGCATCATCCACCTTGTAAACGCGATGTCCAAAACCCATTATCTTCTGTTTTTTCGCAAAGGCATTTTCGATGTAGTCGGAAGCCTTTCCAGGTTTTCCAATCTCTATAATCATCTCCATTGCCTTTTCGTTTGCACCACCGTGTAGAGGTCCACTGAGGGTTCCTACTGCAGAGGTAATTGCAGAATGCAGGTTTGCTAACGTACCTGCAGTCACTCTGGCAGAGAAGGTTGATGCATTAAATCCGTGGTCTGCTAAAAGAATAAGATATAGGTCCAACGCTTCAATCTGGGTCTGACTAGGTTCTTTTCCAAGCAACATTCTCAGGAAGTCTTCAGCGTGTCCTCTCTTAGGATCGGCCTCTAACAGTGGCAAGCCTTCGCGCAACCTGTGGATCATTGCCACTGCAGTTGCAATTTGTCCAACCAAACGTAATGCCTTGGGTGGCAGTTCACTGAGTGGTACATTATTTTCGTAATGACCCAGAGCAGAGACTACTGTTCTCAAGGTGCTCATTGGTGAAGTTTTACCGGCTAGTTCAGTAATCACCTTCTGTATTTCCTTTGGAAGAACTCTGGCCTCACCAATTCGCTCAGTCATGTTTTCCAGTCGTTCATGGTTAGGCAATTCAGTATCATAGAGCAAGCATATGATTTCTTCAAAAGTAGTGTTGAAAGCCAGGTCATCTATGTTATAACCACAATATCTCAAAATGCCTTTTTCACCATTTACTGAACTCAGAGACGTATCAGCTGCAACAATCCCTTCTAAACCTTTGACTGGTTCGGGAATTGAATCCTTGTTATCTTTTGGTAATGACACATCAAAACATTAGGGAGTGCAATATTTAGCATTTGCCGAATTTCAGTCATTTTTGTATTCAGTCACACGGATTCCAAAATCACCCATTATTGCAGGCCTTTTCATTATTTTCTTCATTTTCTGGTTGAATGCAGTTTCTAGGTCCACTTTCATGGCAATGGCGTGTCCAATTATCAATATTAGCAGGTCGGCTAACTCTTCAGCCTTTTCAGAATCAGGTTTACCTTTAGTGAAACACTCCGCAAATTCACCTAGTTCTTCAACTGTAAGTAAAATTCGATAGGCCATATCATGTCCTTTGTTCGTTTTTTCATGGAAACTATGCTTGTCGTGGAATTCCTGAACTTTAGCTAACATTTCAGAGTAGGTCTGACTCATAGACACAGGTAGGCACTGGACTTTGTTACTCTTTCTGCTAATTTTTCTGGATAGATAGCAGAATTATAGGAAACTATTATGATGGTTCCCCCACTATAATAAAACGTGAGATTTGGTGTGCGGGCGATAGCTATCTGCCTCATCCTCTGTGCAAGTAGCTTTTCTGGCTGTCTTGAGGATGAGAGGGTAAAGCTACCTCCGCCTGAGGAACCTTCTCTTCCTGATGGAACATTTGTTACGGGGCCAGATGGTCTAGAAATAGAGGGTGAACCTCTACCCATGAATTTTGTTTTCAGTGATGTGGGTGAAGAAGGAGCTGAACCCAGTATAGGAGTTACTTCGAGCGGATGTATATTTTTCATAGCATTCGAGAAACCGATGCGCTCATGCGATCATGGTGAAACATGGGTAGATACAAGCGATATTACACAAGCGTTCTTTACCAACGACCCATATGGCTGGGTTGACCCAATCACGGATCGAGTATTCAATATCCATATGATGGGGCTTTGGACCACTTGGATTGGGTGGTCTGATGATGATGGTGAAACGTGGTTATCTAATCCTCATGATTCTGGATCAGTACCCATAAACGACCATATCAAACTCGGTTCAGGGCCATGGACTGATGACGGATATGGGATAGGAGGAGGAATCTCTTCAAATGTTTATGAGACTGCAGTATATTTCTGTTTTAACAAACTACTCTATATTTCCTGTTACACCAGTTATGATGGAGGTGCTACATTTGAAGCCGGAGGAGACATAGTAGGTTTAGCTACCACTAATGGAGGATTACATGGTGCTATTACTACTGCACCAGATGGTACTGTATATTTACCTCCCAGAGTTGCAACACCTGCAATCATTTTTTCCAAGGATAATGGTCTTAGCTGGGAAGAACGCACGATGGGAGAGGACGTAGGCACACCAAATCCTCGTAAGAATGGAGAAGTTGCTACGGACACCGAGTCGAATGCTTACAATGTGTGGGTTGGTGCTGATCAAGGCGTCTATATGTCGCGTAGTATAGACTCAGGCAACACATGGGAGCAAACAAGTATCAGAATCAGTCCCATAGAAGTAATCTCAGCGACATTCCCTCATACCTCTGCTGGAGACCCTGGACGAATTGCAATTACCTACCTTGGAAGCGAGAATGCTAGTGCGCTAGGTCAGCCTAATATCGATGGGGAACCATGGGACGGTAACGCACACTATGCACCATCTAACGTGAGTCACTATCTCTATGTTACCTACAGTCTAAATGCATTAGACCCTGAGCCCGTATTCTACACCCAGAGAGTTTCGGCAGACCCTGTCCAAGTTGGCAGTATATGTCTAAACAGTGGTGATTGCCGTGATATCGGAGGTTCAAACCGCAATCTTCTGGATTTCAATGACCTTCATATAGATCTGGAAGGGCGAGTCTACATTGGCTTTGCAGATGGATGTACTGGAACTTGTGCAACCGGAAATAACACCACTCCAGAGAATTCTCGGAGTAGACAAGGGTCAGTGTACTACCTAGAAAGCGGCCCTAGTCTCTATGAATCTGTGGAAGAACTGACCGCCTTCGACTCATCCTATGCTGATGATTTTGGGGAGCCGATTCTTAGAATTCTTCCCGTTTCGTTTGCAACCTTCGTTGTTGTCCCTTCGTTAAGGGGATTCCGAAGAAGGTCTCTACTTTGAAACCTTTTCGGCCACAGATACACAAGCCATAAAATCTTCAGCTGTTTCCCTCAAACTTCCTAGATTTGGCGCTTTGATGACTGCGTAGAGGATATTTTCTTGAACATTTGTCTCAACCCAACCCCTGTTCTCAGGTTCAGTGGCCATAATTACAGAATTGGCTATATCTGAGGTTTCAAATTCAAATTCAAATTCGATTCTGTGTTTCATTAGTGATTTTATAGCTTTTTGACTTCCACTGCCGTACTGGGCAGCCTTCTTTTTTCTCTGGGCTATTTCCTTAGGCAGTCCCATTTCCAAAGCAGCTTTTCTCAAAGGTTCCTTTCCAACTTTTCCAACTCTTTCTTTTGGGCTATATTTTCCAGCGGCCTTAATGACTGATTCTGCGAGATAGGGGCATGCCAGTTCCAACCCAAATTCCTTCGTTATCTTATTCTCTCTATCAGGCAGTCTTTTCACTAAATCAGATACTTCTTTCTCAAGATCATATTCTGCATCTTCAGTCCTGAAACGGGCATACCCTCCAAATAGTTCATCGGCCCCTTGCCCACACATTAGAATAGAATTATCAGAATTCTTGGCTGCAATCCAGAAGGGAAGCATGAATTCGACCTCGATAGAGCTAAGATTCAGGCACTTCTGCATCTCCATTCCCTCCGTAATCATATCCTTGGGTTCAACTTCGATTACTTTCAATTCCATATCAATCAATTCCGAAGCACTTCTGGCAGCTTTCAGATCGTGTGCATCTGGAATTCCAACAGCAATCAGTTCAACATCACAATATTTCTGCGCCAGAAAGGCTATCAATGTGGAATCGATTCCTCCAGAGAATGAAACTGATATCCTACCTTTGCAACAGTCTTTTACAGATAGTTCAATCGAATCACAGAGCTTTGCTAGCCTCCTCATCTAGGAGTCAACGCTGATATCGTTTAGAAATTTTTCCAGTTGATTCAGAGCCTTCTTGGCTTTTCCCACACTTATTACATCTGTGACTATCAAGACCCCTGACTGGAAAAGAATAAAACTGGATTGTGGATCATTCATCCTTATGACTAGTCCTTTGAATTTGGTTGGTTCATACTCCGAACCAGGTATTGCCAGAGCTATTGCCTGCAAATCAAACACCCGGCCTAAATTCGCTTTGGCAACTACATTTTCTAATTTTATGGCTCTTTTCATGTTAACTTTTGGATCAACTGTTTTAACCATTTTCTTCAGGGATTCCATGACCTGACGACCTTCTTCTAAAGAACCGATTCCAGTAACCAGAATCTTACCATTCCCAAACAGGACTCCTGCAGCCCTTTTATTTCCACCAGCATCAACCTCTACAATTACAGATGGATCTCCAGAACCAGAGTACCTAGCGTGTGGCATTTCCGTCGCTAACTGTATCAGTTCAACCTTTTTCCCAAGATGAGAGGCGGCAATAACATTCTCAATTTTCAGGTCTGTCACGACAAGTTCAAAACGGGTAAGTTTAATAGCTTACCCTTTCACGCAAATTCATCGAATGGATAGGGCTCAGCTTCCCTTTTACCCATTAAGATTTGCACTTCTGGAACCGTTAGCAATGGTATTGGCCAGGTAGGCCCATCCTCAATTGCCAATCTTGGGCAAGCGGTGATGACCGCGGCTTCTATGCCCATTCCCAGAAGTTGTTCATGCGACTGGTGAATACTTCCAATCATCATTGCTTCTCTACCATCCGAAGTCAATAAATCAGCTATTTTATCAGCCAGGTCAATTCTCTTCTGACCAATCTGGTTGGAGAATAGTATGGCCCATCTCCGCGCATCTTTAGCTACGGATATGGCCGCATAGCGCTGTTTAAGGAATGGTTTTGCGTCTGCTTCTGTAACCTCACTACTGTGTGGGTCGATACAGGCCACTTTTTTACCGGTGGAAAGAGCTACAGTGAGTGGGTGAAACAATCCGGTTCCAATGTACAGGTACCCGTCAACGTCCAATTTTCTGGCCGCAGAAGAATTACAGCCTAATAATTGTCCGGCTGCGGCGAGCCTTGGTCCGCCGGTGGTCACGCTTGTGTCTAATCCAGATTTTTCTAATTCCTTTCCAGCTTCATCAATCATGTGTAAATGCTGTGCGGTCGTTACAATTCCGATTTTTGAAGGAAGTATTTCCTTGATTTTACTTATTCCTTCTTTGCTCAGATTCAGTTCACCCGTATGCCTGACTGGCACAAAATAGGTAGGAACGGCGTAAAATTCGGAGTGATAAGGCATCGGCAAATGTCCCATGTGAATGAGGGCATCAGCCCCAATCTCCTCCAGTGGCCGGTCCGCCAGATCACAGGCACCGTAGGTCGGTTCTCCCCACAAAACAATCTTCGCTCCAGTAAGTTCCCTCACTCTCTCAACGATCTGGTGGGCTCTGGGTTTCAGTCCTTCAGGTACCTGAATACCTATCCGTTTCTTGCTCTGTAGTTTCAGGCAAACTTCTTCGATTCCAGATTCCCAGTCGAATTTGACTTTAGTCATTTGCTAATCCGAAGCCTTCTTGGGGTGGATATAATAATGACGTTTGATCATTTCAGTTCAATCAGGTTAAGGCCCAGTAGAGTTTCCAGAAAGATCTGCACCCTGTCCGGGGCGGGAGCGACCTCCTCTCCGAATTTTTCATCGAACTTGTGTACTACGTCTGCCACAGTGTTCTCCCCATCACACATTTCCCAGATGTATGACGAGAATTTGTCCAATGGTCGCCTGACCTCCTCCGGCCCTCCTATCCTGCTCTGGAGCCATTTCTCCATTTTCCCGAATTTTTTGGGATAGGTGATAACGACTATTTCGTTCTCGTGGAACCATTTCACCTCCTTATTATCGGTACGACAGGGTTTACGGCCTAGAATGTCATTCTTGTTCACAACTTCTCCATCCCGATGAGCATCACTGCTATGGTTGCGGCTCCACTGATGGCAGCATACCGGACAGCCAGTTTCTGATCCTCCCAAACGAATCGGGAGACCCAGACCAGCCATCCGCTGGATAGTGCTACGATTAGTAGAAGCGCAAAGACAATTGTCCACCAATTCACATCTTCTTATTGAACGGCATTAATTAGTGGTAGCCCCGCCAGGATTCGAACCTGGGTCTCGGGATCCAGAGTCCCGAATGATGGACCACTACACTACGGGGCTAGTAAGTCTTCACCTTCATCAGGTGCATAAAAAATCGACGTTAGTAATCGAGAACTAGATGCCCTCATAGAATTCGTCATCATCATCGAAAGAGAATTCATCAATCTCCTTTTCTTCAGTGAATTCCAACTTATCTGGGAAATGCCTCAGAATTACCACGTCATCCAAGTTTTGGACCCACCTGTAAGGTACGATTATGTTTGCACCGCCTTTCACTAACTTGGGAGTTGTTCCAGTTATCAGAAGCGCAGATACAATACGTTGTGAGGTATCGAATAGGACATCGTGTACGACACCTAATCTTTTCCCGGTACGGGTGTAAACGGTCAATCCAGGTAGTCTTGAGGCTTCGTGTAACACAAACCGCTATCGGCTCAGGATATAATTATTTGCGTGGTTTATTTGAGAGTCTTTTGTGACAGATTATAAATAGAGCCCAAAAGTGAAGCGCATGTATGGGTAGGGTCAGACCGACTTACATCAAACGCGTGGCAATAGAATTGGTCAGGAACCATCCAGATAGGTTCACTGATGATTTTGACCATAACAAGGCAGTTGTTGATGAATTGACAGATGTGGACAGTATAACCATGCGAAATAGAATTACAGGGTATGTCACCCGTTTCCGGAAACAGGAACATAATTGATTCATTTCGATGTTGTGGTAGAGGGTGCTGGGCCCGCGGGCGCTACTACAGCTTATTACTTGGCAAAACAAGGTAAAACGGTTGCATTAGTCGATCGGGCAAAATTCCCACGTGAAAAGGCATGCGGTGGCGGTTTGTGTGTTCACATCGAAGAATTTGATCACATTATATCAAACTGGGATGATTTTCTTGAGTCACGATGCTTGCGTGGGATAGTCTACGGGCCTGATTTTACACCTGTGGATTACGTAAGTGAAACTCCTTTCTTTTACAATATTCGAAGATTGAAATTTGACAATGCCTTGGTTCAATATGCGGTTGCAGAGGGAGCCACTCTTATGGATGGTATAGCTGTTAAGAATTTTGAAGTTCATGAGGATAAAGTAGTAACTAAGCTAAGAAACGGAGAAGAACTTACCAGCGATGTGATAATCGGTGCTGGTGGCACATTTGATATGGTTTCAAGAAGAATCAGGGATATTGAGAAGATGCCTATGAAATGGAGGGACCAAGACATTGCTACAGCCCTTTATTTCGAGGTTGACGTTGGTCGGGAGTTCATGGATAGAGTTTATGGCAAGGAAAGAATATCCATGGCACACATAAAGTACCAGAATCTGGATGGTTATGGCTGGTCTTTTTCCAAGGACACAGTTCTCAATGTAGGGATTGGTTGCCCTCGTTCCGTAGTCAAGAAAATTAAAAAGAAAAATCCAAAGTGGGACGAGCGTCAATATCTTCTTGATTATGTTGATACTCTGAAGGAGCAAGGATGGTTCCCCAAGGATATTGAGATAAATCGCAAGATGATTGCTGGATCTAATATTCCGGTAGGCATGGGCATGAGTTGTACTGTAGGTGATAGAATGTTGGTTGTTGGAGATGCTGGTGGTTTCGTATCACCATTGTCTGGCGAAGGGTTGTATTACGCTCTTGATTCAGGAAGAATTGCAGCAGACTCTCTGGACCAACTTTTCAAAACTGGAAAATTCGATAAGGATTCCATGATGCTTTATCACAATACCTGGAGCGGCAAATGGGGAGATGATCTGGAATGGCTTAAAGTTGCATGGCACTTGCTGATGGTGATGCCTAATAGTCTAATCAAATATGCGGCCCTAGATGAAGAAACCAAGAAATTCTTCACACATATGTTTGTAGGTTCAATGCCTGCGGCAGAGATTAAGAACAAGGTTTTAGCTTTGATAGCTGCTGGATTTCTGAGACATGATTTCCTAAGTATAGTTACAGGTAATAAGGAGCAGGTCCCCCCTATTATCAACTGATTTTGGATTTTTATCATGGAAAATTATAAGAAGTAACATTTAGAGTGAGTGTCATGCAATCCGGGGCTGAAGAAGAGTGGGATGATGAAGACTGGGAAGATAATGACTCAGGTTCATCCTTCCTTTCAGACATGTCCTTGGCTTCTAAGATGAAAATGGCAGGTGCCGGTGCACTTGTATTAGTGATATTAATCTTTGCAATGGTTTCCCAAAATTTTGGTTTTTATTACGGCGCAGGTAGCTTAACTGTTCTAATTGATGTTAATGAGGGTAAAGATCCAGGTGATAGGACCTTCAATGCAAATATATGGGCTACATCTCCTGCATTTGGTATGCTTGCCAAGGAGGGCAGTTATACAATCACTTTTAATGGTGCAAACCAGGCTTCAGGCAATTTCGATTTGAGTGCTGAGGGTCGAGCCTCAATAAGTGTGGATTATGAATCATTTTTTGTGACTAATGGTGCTTATACTCTTAATGTTGAAATAGGAAGTCAAACATCCAGTAATTCCGTTACAATTGATAGATTTGCAGACTCAGTTTCAGGGAGCGTGTCCAATTTCGATGGAGAATATCCTCTTGACAAGGATTCACCTGTGATTATCAATATGCAGTTTACAGCAGCAAACTCCGAGAGCTACATCAATCCATGGGTTTCTGGAACAGTTAAAGTATATCATTATGAAAATGCTTTCAATGAGGGTCAAGGAGAGAGTTATTGGAACGATGATTCTGAAAGAGGTAACACTGCAGGTAACTGGAATCTAGTCAATACGATTCAGCTTGATGTCAATAGTGATTCCGGAAGCTATAGCTATTCGTCTGGTGGGGCAACTGATTTTTATGCAGTAGAAATACCACCTTATAATCTGAATCTTATAATAGATGTAGATAAATTCTATGATGAGGAAGGAAGCGGTGATTACACTCTCGTTTTTGATTTTTCTAATGATTTTGGAGAGGATACTTCTAGCAAAGATGGTCGTTCTTCTTGGAAATGGTTTCACCTGTGTGAGACCAAAGATAACGGGGAATGCAAAAATAATGACTAATTCGCCTATCTAAAATCTTTCATTTTCGTAACTAGGAACCATAGATTCCATATCCCATCTTCCCAAGTGTTGAGTTTAACTTCTCCAACTCTGGAGTGGAACGGAACTGGGATCTCAATAGCCCTTAATCCTCTTCTGAAAGCCTCAATCTTGAACTCTTCAGAGAGAGGCATTCCATCACTGGTCAAGTTAACTTTGCCAATCACTTCTCTTTTGAAGATCCACATCCCGCTTTGTGAATCTCTGATATTGATTCCATGGAATAGATTGGTTCCAAAAGTCAGTCCCCAGTTTCCTATCTTGTGAGTCATGGACATTGCGTCCCGATCCATCCTGTCAAGTCTGTTGCAAGTCACAAAGTCAAGATTATTATTGAGCAAGAATGCTAGAACATGCGGTATCTTATCGGCAGGATAGGTTGTATCGCCATCAAGAGTTGCTACGAAATCCGTGTCGACCAGACCGAACCCCGTCTTGTAGGCTCTGCCATATCCCTTCCGGGGTTCGTTGACGACCTTGGCACCTCTTTTCTCGGCTTCCGCTGCAGTATTATCTGTTGAATTACCGTCAATAACCAGAACCTTGACATCCAGCCAAGGAACATCTCTTGGAATCTGGTCGATAGTAGGTCCTATCGATTCACCTTCATTCAATGTAGGGATAATTACTGTCAGGCTCATGCCCATATCGGGTTGTAAGGAGGTCTGGTTTTAAGGCCAACGACAGTGGGCAGCCATGACGCTATTGGTACGACAGGTAGGATCCGCACTTTGCTTGATGATTGGCCTGATAGTGTCGATGTCCTGGTTCTATTGGAAGGATTCGCCTCCCTTGATGCTGATTATTGGTGGGATTCTTGTGTTAGCAGGTATCATTAGTATCGTGTTTACTATAATAAAAGCAGAGGAAGAATCAGAATAATGGTTCCATTAACCTTATATCGAACCAGTTATCGACTTCATTTTTAGATGAGCCTGCTGTATAGAACAATCTTGCGTCCTGCCCTTTTTTTGCAGGATTCAGAAAAAGCTCACCGTCGTCTTATTTCCTCTCTTTCAGTAACTAGTCGTTCTCGCTTCTTGATGTCCTTAACAGGTAATTTGTATGGTTCTCCTGAGTTGCCTGTAAAACTTTTTGGGCTTGACTTTCCAAATCCCCTTGGAATCGCGGCTGGAATTGACAAGAATGGAGAGGCTGTTCCAGCCTGGCAATCTATTGGATTTGGTTTTTCAGAGATTGGAGGTGTCACACTCCATGATCAGTTAGGAAATCCTAGGCCGAGAATGTTCAGGGCAACGGCCGAGAAAGCTTTGGTCAATCGTATGGGTTTCAACAATATAGGGGCTGAATTGATACACGATAAATTATCAGACTGGAAAGAAAGAGGATTATGGCCAGGCGCACCAGTAGGGATAAACCTTGGAAAATCCAAGATAACATCTCTTGAGGACGCTCCTAAGGATTATGCAGGTTCAATGGAAATATTGTGGAATCACGCGGATTTCTTTGTGATTAACGTAAGCTCCCCTAATACTATAGGCCTTCGTGAATTGCAACAGTCCAGACGTCTTGATTCAATTCTCGAACTTTGCCAGACGATCAACTTGAAATGCTCCGAGAAAAATGGAAAGAGGCCAAAATCCCTTCTTGTCAAAATAGCTCCAGAATTAGATGACTATCAGCTGAAAGAGATATTAGAATTGATACCAAAGCACAATCTGCAAGGAATTGTAGCGACCAATACCACCACAAAGCGCCCAGATACCAATAATTCAAGATGTAAGGCAGTCTACGACCAGGAAGGTGGTCTCAGTGGCCTTCCGTTGAAGGATACAAGTACAGAGGTAATACGCAAGATTTATCGTATGACTGGTGGAAAGATTCCAATCATAGGTGTTGGCGGGATTTTCAACGATGAAGATGCATGGGAAAAGATAACTGCCGGGGCCTCTTTGATTCAACTTTATACGGGACTTGTGTTCGAAGGTCCAAGTATAGCCAGAAGTATAATGACTGGCCTTAAAAAACGTGTTAAAGAGGCAGGTTTTGAGACCATCACGGAAGCAGTTGGTATTAACGCCTGAAAAGTATTATTCTCTTATAACGAATTGGTTTTGACACATCGGACAAGCCACCTGGATAGGCCTTTGATCAGTGGTGATGGCAATCACGCCCCCGCAATTGGGACATCCTAGATTCACAGGTCCAGTATCATCGAAGTCAAAGAAATCATCTTCTTCTTCACCTTTGAAGTACCTGAGACCAAGCACACCTCCTATCAATCCAATGATTGCTATAGTCCCTCCGATAAGCAAAGTGTTGCTATCATCCTCATTGTCTCCACTACCGGTTACAGTTGTTTTTTCGTTTACTATCACGTTGCCTTGCCATGCATTACTGTCATCCTGATCATCAGTGACAGTAAGGGTTACACTGTACGTTCCACCTTCATTGAACGTGTATTCGAAGTTTTCCTGCATCATGCTAATCTCATGGTTATCGCTACTACGGACTATGGTCCAGTCATATTTGGTGATGGTCCCATCTGAATCGTAAGAGTTTGTTCCACTGAAGGTGACGATGTCACCTGTATTGGCATTGGCAATCATCGAGTTCGTAGACTGGATGCCATTGACAGAAATTAATCCATTTGCTACAGGTCCCACGTTCTCATCTTCGACTTCCTGAACATAAGCATTTTTTCCAATAGTGTTATCGTCATAATCAGTTTGTGCGGACAGATAGATACTCCCAGCCGCCGATGGAGTCCATGTGAAGTAGACGTCCTTCTCCTGTCCGGCTTCCATTTCTGTTGTCTCACTGCCTACCATTGAATCCGATGCGTAGAGCGTGGTAGTAACGGTTCCATCCTTTCCTCCAAAATTCTTGACAGACACTTTGATTGCAGTTTCCTCATCTTTGAATACAGGATCTGTCCATGAAATTCCCATCAATTCGAATTTGGCACTGGACTCCTCAACATCGATATTAATTTCTACTTCATTATTTTCCAGCGAGCTCTCAGCCGGTTCCGAGTTTTCTAATTCAACTTTTACGACGTGGTTTCCTTCTGAGGCGCTCCAATCGTAACTTCTTTCATCTGAGGACTCTCCGCTAACTTCTGAGTTTCCGCTGTCTACAGTCACACCGTCTATTCTTAATATATATTCGATTTCACCATCAGTTTTTCCAAGATTCATTATTTCAAAACTTATTGTGACTTCTTGCCCTTCCTCTAACATCCCCTCAACTTCAAGGTTTGCTGGTGAAAAATCAGGTTCTTCTGACGGAGGTCCAACATCTATTACAAAAGTTCTCCCATCATTATTGGAATTCTGATCTGTGGGTTCAATACTAACCATTAATGCTAACAATTCGCTCTCTCCCTCCTTTGCTATCCACTCACCTGAAATAATAATCTCCTCGTCAACTTCAATTTCTTCACCGTCCAGAGTAGTGAATTTTTCATTATCATCATACCAGCGCAATTCAAAGTCGTCTGCCTTTTCAGTTCCTTGATTCCTGATTTTAGCATAGATTGCAATATGTTCATTGTGAATCGGGTCACTGTCATCAGTCCAAACCTCGATTATCGCTAGATCAACTCCCTCGGCAGGGGCCGCTCCAACAGAAACGGAGGTTTCCAGAATATTATTTTCCAAATCGGCCTCAGCTGGTGAAACATCATACACTTCGGCCCGGATATCATAATCACCTTCATCAGGCTCCCAGTTGTAAGTCCAGGTGACGTGTGAGTCAACACTGATACCTCCCAATCCATCACTTTCTACTTCAGCATCATTGACAATCAGTTTGATCATGGCCTCATCAATGTCCATAGTCCCTACATTCTCAATCTTTGCAGAGATAGTTACAGTATCTCCTTCAACAGGTTCACTCGGAGTTGTAGTCATTTCTGACACGAATGCGTCAGGCTGATTGATGTCTACAACCTCGTAGCTGTCAAGATACCCATATCCATAGTAGTAGTTGTAGCGGTCGCTTTCATCTGGCTCGGAAGGTTCACCTCCGTATTCTCCATCCCAAGTTTCAGAATACTCCTGCAGTCGGTCTCTTACACCATTTGAATTACTGCCAGGTCTAAGTGAGATATCTGCTTCTAGGATTAGTGCTGCTAAACCTGCAACATGAGGACAAGCCATTGACGTTCCATCTTGTGAGGTCCAGCCAGACGCACTGCTCTGGAAGCCAGGAATATTGCTGTGTCCCAAAGCAGCAGTTATACCACTACCAGGTGCAACAACAGACGGTTTTAGCTCATCCCATCTATCATTATCACCATCATCATCTCTTGGACCATAATTGCTGTAACTGGCCAAATCATCATCATTTCTGTTTACATTGTCTTCATTATCCATTGCACCAACCGCCACACTCCAGTCAGCTGCGGCTGGGGAAGGGACTTCATTTTCTCCATCATTACCCATTGCCACGGCGACCACAATCCCAGCGGCATTCGCTTCGTTAACGAGCTGGGATTGTGAGTCGGACCCGTCACTTCCACCCGAGGTGCCGAGTGACATTGACATTACATGTACACCGTTGTTTTTCTCACCATCATTTTCCCAATCAGTATTCACATTCTCAATACATGCTTCTATAGCTTCATTAATATCAGCGCTTGATCCAGAACCCCAATCAGCCATCACCTTGACATCAATCAGTCTTGCTGCTGGAGCTACACCTATGTAGTCAGGCTCCCCATCACCATCCTCATCATCGTCACCTCCCATTCCCAATGCGGTAGATGCGGTGTGGGTTCCGTGTCCGTTAAAATCATCGGGATCCTCATTGCTATCTTCTTCAGTTGTGAATTTATAATTTCCATCCTCTGTGGGACACCCTCCGTCACAATCTATTCCAGCTATGAATCTTCTTACGCCTTGATCACCAAATTCATCAAATGTTTCATGCTCATTGTCAACTCCTGTGTCCAATATGGCGATATTAATTCCTTCACCATAGAATTTGTCCCACGCTACTGGATTGTAATCAGTCGAATCCCTAGCCTTTATTGCTCTAACCGAAGTGTCCAAAAATGGATATACTGGAGCTTGCCATTCCACTAATTTCAAATCTGGGATTTTGGTTAAAGCATTCACTTTGGTAGCTGGGACATCGTTTATTCGTATTGCATCTATGAATTTGTAGACATGATTAACATTCAGTCCCAGATTCTCTATTTCATCAAAGTGCTTCTGGGTTGGTCTTTCATTAAGAATCAGTATGATTCCAACAGTTTCTCCATTATTGACTAATTTTTCCATGCGGTCATCTAAACCATTGGAATTTCTATCAAAATATGTTGATTTGAATTCCGTCCCTGACTCAGCGATTGATACTGTGGGGGAAAGAACGGTCAAAATCAGAATCATAGCAGTCAGGACACTTCTCATCAAGCTTGTAACACTTGTTACTCTAAAAAACATTGTATTGATTATTGGATTCTCCTTTGATATATGAAATATACGATTCCAATCATCCCGATAGTTGCTAAGAATATTGAAACAATCCAGTTACTGCCCTGATCCACTTTCTCTATGTTTATTACTTCCAGTATTACTTCAGCAGTTATGTTCTCGTTATCTATACTTTGAACCGTGAATCTGGCGTTATATTCCTTAGAAATATTGGTTTCCATTCCTAAGGCCGTTATCGTGATTGATGAAAACGCATCCATCTCGAAGTATGTTTCTGTCAGGTAGAGAGTCAGCCCCTCCTCCAAATCCTTTGTCAGTTTGAACTGGTCTTTCCCATTTCCAGTATTTGTTATGCCTATCTTCACTTCTGATCCAATTTGTTCTGCAGAGATGCTAACACCGTGATATTGTGGCACATTAACTGTTATTTCGCCATTCCCGGCCACAAATCCATTTCGATCGGTAAGGTTTAGTCTAATCTTGTATTCTCCCATTTCTGTGTGGAGTGGTGGTCTGACCTTTACCAAAATTTCAGTTTCAGCATACAATTGTAGGAATGGCTCAGCTTCAAATTCCCAATTATCGGGAATTTCAGCTGTAATCGTCACAAAATCCCAAGATTGAACCATATCATTGGTGATTGTGA
The DNA here is from genome assembly GCA_002506485.1 of Euryarchaeota archaeon UBA136. GTDB lineage: Archaea > Thermoplasmatota > Poseidoniia > MGIII > CG-Epi1 > CG-Epi1. The sequence continues at coordinate 16,823 of DAXQ01000067.1, forward strand.
CATAAATCTCTAGCCAAGGGAATTCATATTCACCTTCTTGATTGGTATTTATTTCGAGTAAATTCTTGTTCTTGGTATCAACATTGTACTCATGAGCCTGTTTATCGAGTATAAAGAATGAAAGAGAAGTTTGATTGTTATTCTCGTCAATTTCAAATTCATCTTCAGAAGAGACACTGACATCTAAAAAATATTCGCCAGCGTAATTGGTACCATTTTTGTTGATATTCCAGGTTTTTTCTTGGTTCGAGCCAATCTCTGGAAAATTAAAGTGGTGTGTATTTCCGTTATCATTCACTGAAACAGTAACATTGTTTGCCTTAACAGTTCCTAGGTTGTATACACTCCCTTTAATCAGAAAACTGTCGTCAGTTTGTATATTTTGAACCTGATATAGTCCACCATCATCACCCCCAATCATTATTTCTGGAGCTGTAACTGCCAAATCCGGCAAATGAAGATCTACAAACAGATTTTCATTTATATAGTGGTCGTGTAAAAATCCATCATCTCCATAAATGCCGATTTCCAATGAATAATTTCCAGATTTTGTTGGTTGTAAGTAGATTCCTGGAATATCACCTAGACTGATATCTCCATTATAGGTGTTGGTAACGTTTCCTTCCGAATTCAGGATCCTAATCCTGACTTCAGAGGCATTTCCGTCATAGCTTCCACTTACCAATACACTATCGTCGTACCCGGTTCCTGTGTCCACACTCATTGAATTTACTTCTAAGAAATGTGCCTCAGGTTCCATCTCAGTAGCAAAATTATTTATGAATTCGAACCATTTACTGTCAGTAATTAGTAAATCATCGTAACCAGTCTCTGCACCATCAGTGGGAAAGTAGATTGTCAGTCCATGAGCTCTCTCAACCGGCAACTTCCCAGGTTTTTGCCAATGATCCTCAGCTATAACTGCATCATTTATTGCATCTTGTAATTCTTTAGAAGATTTTATCGTATCCGAAACAGGTATTCTATTTTCTACATTGATGGTTAAGTCATACAAATCACGATAATCTGGATTTTGGTCGTACCTTTGGGTTTGATCTCTCGAATAGCTTACTTGATCTCGATAAACCGGTAAGACACTATTAATCTGGCCACTGAAATCCTCCAGTTTGTCCCAGACGCCTTCCAGTTTACTCGTATCTACTACAGCTGCAGTCACGGAATAACTGGTGTAAACAGATCCATTTCGATATGATTCGATGTAATCATTTACGATATGGTGTGCTAATTCCGAATTAGTCGTTTGTTGATTCAGTTTATACAGTAGATGGTTGTATGTCCAACCTTCCAGAGGCTCATAGGCTTCTGATCCATGTATCATCTCGGCTTGATCCTTAAGTTCGTATGCAATTTCAAACATGCCCATTAAACAAGCATCAAAGCCAATCATTGTTAACGGCGGATCTCCAGTTATTTCCCGATAATCCTCTATTGACTTCCTAATTTCAGGGACAGTAAGATGGCTTCCTTGGTCTTCTGCGACTTTCTTCCAACCACTTCCGTGGTCCCAAATGACTAATATTTTTCTTTGGGCCGGGTATTCGGTGGCAGCCCATACCATGAAGTCCTTCAGTGTTTCACCGTCTCCCATATCTATCTCGTTTTCCCAAGTTGCATTTATTTCACTTAGTGGTTTTTCCTCGACACCATGTTTAATGACATGATAAGCGTGCGAATCGTTTCCCAATAATTGATCGGTAAGGGCAACAATTTCCAGATTATTGTTTGAGCCTACCATTTTCATTTCATTCAAATCATCAGTAACTTCTTCGTACAGTGTGTTATCTCCAGCCATGTAAACGTAGAATCCCCATTCAGGTAGGCTATCCTCGTCTGATTCAGCATTTCCTATAGGCAAAGTTGTTGGAAACGCCGAAATAATTACCAGCAGCGCTATTGCATAGCCCCCGACTCGGTACACAGAGCCTGTCCTTGCGTCTCAGTATAAAAAACACTGTTTAGGCTAGTATTCGTCGGTGTAATTCCATTCAACAACGTCTCCATCCCTGATTACCTTACGGTTTGCAGCAACACCTCCATCGTTGTCGTTAACAGAATAGAGCCAATAGAACCCGTCTTCGTCTTGACAGTTTCCGCAAGTTCCCCATCCAGCTATGGATTCAACAAAAAGGCCAAATTCATAGTGAGTAGTCGCCGTCACGGAGTAGCTACCTTGCGTCTGTCCGCCCAATAGAATCCCATAAGCAGTGGATTCTGAGGTCGTAATACTCTCAAAAGTAAGGGTGTCATTTTCACCCAGATTCTTGAATTTGATTACTAGTTTTGCAGTTACAATTGTGGAAATATCCGATTCATCTTCATCAAAATAACCGATTTCGTAGAGTATACCTCCAATTGCAAGACTATTCACGATTAGGACGGCTATTATGACGTTCCTTACTTCACTCAAGTTATATCTCTAATTCTTTTCTCTGATTCAGAATTTGAGGGTCGTTAGCCTTACTGGATAGGGCACAATAGATTGGAAAACCAAGGACAGTGAAGGTGATTATACTCGATAAAAGGTGATAAATCATAAACGGCAGACCAAGGATATAGACTAGCACAAGGTTCTCAGGGGTATGGGCATAGGATAGCCAGAAAACCCCGAAGTTGGTCCACGTATCATAAATTGTTGCAAAGATCAGGCCCGATGCTGTAAATTTGTAGACAGTTCCCGGTTTGAATTCTCCTCTGATTATATGCTGGAACCCGGAAGTTATCATAGATACTATTAGGAAGCCGGTGTAAGTGAATATGATGATTTTCGAAGCTCCAAAGTATCCAAGATACATATCACTCAAAACTATCATTGAGAGAGTGACTGTCATCGCAACGCTTGCAGGTAATAGCATTGAAGCTAAGAATACAGATACCATAATGGTTTCAAAGTTATGATAATCGTGTAAAGCGATTCTTCCTAAAAAACCCAATGCAAAAAGCATTATGGATGTTGTTAGGATTGGTAATCTTGTCTCTACCACCTATGGGCACTAAGGGCCTTGAATAAAAGTCAATGCGTCAGTTTTTGGATAATTTCCAAAAACATTTGATATGTCAACCTTTTGGTGTTTATGTTGTAACGACTGGGATGATATGAGTTCATAAGTTTCCAATCTTTGTCCGGTAGGGTGTGGATGGTTTCGTGTCCAAATTTAAAATCCGTTTGTCTCAGTTTCATACTGGAAATTAGTTGCTTGTGGGCCAAATTGCCTAAGGCCAGCACGAATTTCAGATTTCCCATCATTTCAATTTCTTGGATCAGGTATGGCCTGCAGTTTAGGATCTCCTCCTGTAGAGGTTTGTTTTGTGGGGGGGCACATCTAACTGCATTGGCAATTCTTACACCATCTAGTTCTAGTCCGTCATCGATAGATACAGCTTCTTTCGAAGAGGAGAATCCAGATTCGTGGAGGGCCCTATACAGGACTTCACCAGCATAGTCTCCCGTGAAAGGCCTTCCCGTCCTCCCAGCACCGTGCCTCCCCGGTGCCAATCCTATGATTAACACATGAGCCTCCAGATTTCCAAAGGATGGGACTGGCTTACACCAGTAATCATCAATTTCAAACCCATCTTTCCTTTTATTCAGCCTTGTTTCACTAGCATATTCAACGAGTCTAGGACATTTCTGACATTCAATTATAAGTTCATCAAATTTCTTTGAATTCAGGGCCATGGTTTATGTCGATAAATATAGCAAACCCCTTATTAAGGGGCCCAAGGCTGTAGCAAGGGTGATTGTAATGGATGTTGATTACAAGAAAAAATTGTTTGCGAGTGCAGTAACAGTGGCTTTGGTATTTTCGAGTCTTATGCTTTTAACAGGAGCACAGGCCGGAGCTGAGGATGACTTAGAGGTCAGTAATTTGTATGAACCTGCAGGCAACCCTCCACCAAGGGCCAATATACCATATGATTTTTTAGTAGGCTGGAAAAATAGTGGAGATGATTCTTATGATGCAACCGTACGCCTCTTCTCTGATTGCGAACAGAATGATTTAGCAGACGAGTCTGACACAATTAGCATGGGTGCTGGAGAGGACGGCAGCGTTACGTTGTCAGTCACCTTCACAGAGGTGGGTGATACTTGTTATTCAGCAACTATCTCTTATGAGTCAGTTGATTACGGCGAATTCGAGAACTTCGTTAATGTTGAACCAGAGACCGGTGATGCTGATTTATGGATTGAATTCGATATGGAAAATAACCAGGCAAATCCAGGTGAAGAAGTAAATGTCATGTTTGAGTATGGCGATGAGGGAGATGTAAGCACTCTGAATCCTGTCACTTTTATGGCCTATTTTGACCCATTGGATGATGACGCTACCAACAGTTTTGCCCCTTCTCCTGTGACCTTTGATTTTCTTAGCCCACCTCATGCAGACGCACCTCCAGAGCCTGATAGGATGGAATGGCAATATACTGTTCCGGGCGATACTGATGAAGGAAGGTACAAGTTTACAGTAATCATTGATTCCGAGGAGAATAATACAGCTGAAGATCCTGATTTAGATAATAACAGAGCAGAATTCGAGATGTGTATTGGTGACTGTACCGAACCCGATCTTAGGGTCTGGGACAATAGTATAGATTCGATTCGTGCCGAACCAATTGACCCTATATCTGGCAATATTGTAACTTTCAAATATTCAATTGAGAACGCAGGTGAGGGAGATGCCGAGCCCCCCGGTCCCTTTGATGAAGAAGACGGCGAATTGGTCATGTATCTTGAGGTCATGAAATGTCCAGATAGTGACTGTTCGGGGCAAACATGGGTCTTTGTCAATCAAAGTAAGTCCATTCGAACTCCTATAGGGGGTGGCGAGATTTTCACATCGGATGGTATTCTAGCTATCAATTGGAGTACAACCCCTGATGATGCCGGATTTTGGAACGTTCGTGTTATCGTAGACGGAGAGAATGTAATTGATGAAACAGACGAGAACAACAATGATTTGGATTGGTTCAAGGTATATGATGGCTATTTTGAATTGAAGGAACAGAGGCCTGATCTGATTGTGAACGGCATTGATGAAGGTCAAGGTAAAGTCTACCAAAATGATCCTAGAACAATCCAGATTGCAGTGACACAGACTGTATTGGGCGACGCCTTTGCTGACGATACTGATGTCTTTATCAAGATTAGAGATCCAGATATGAGTGTGATTGACTGGTTCAAGATAGATGATTCCAAGACCGTTGGTTTCCCACCTGATAATACTCTTTTCGAGTATACCTGGACTCCCACTAAATTAGGAGTCTACGAGTTTTATGCTTGGGTTGACAAGGATGACACAATACTTGAGTGGGACGATACAAATAACCAATATGATAGTGACAAATACGTAGAAGTTTTTGAGAAATTACCTGATTTAGACGTGGTTAGCGTTTCTGTCGCTCCCCTTAATGATGACGGCTATGCTATGGTTGGAGTTTCCAGTAATCTTACCGCCACCATCGCGAATGTCGGTGTCCGAGATATGACGGCGAGTGAGGGCAGCAAACTGGAAGTTACATTCTATACAGCAGCTCCTATCTCAGCTCAATTGGCTATAATTAATGTGAATCAGGCTCTGGCGATGGGAGAATCCATTGATGTATCAATTCCCTTCATGTTCTCAGAGAATGCCCAATACCGCCTAGTCGTAAAAGTCGATGAAGCTAAACTGATTGCTGAGGAGGACATATGGAATAATGAGAATTTCAAGAACATCTATGCAGTTAGTTCAATGGATGCTTATGTTTCCAACTTGAGTGTTGCTGTTAATGATGGTCTTGCAGGCAAGGATCACCCGATCACCTTTGATCTTGGTATGTCCAATCTTCCTGAAGAAGGTAATTATAGACTTCATTTCAACGTTTCGATTGATGGAACTTTTGGATTTGGTGAAGTATTGGCAGTAGCAATGGAGAATATGACGGGATTCTATCCTATAGGGACTGGTTATCAGGTTTCTGGACCTTATGGTTTTATTGATTTCAATTCAAGTTATAATCATCAGTCAGTTGTAATGCCTTGGATTCCTGGTGCAGATAGAACAGATGACTATGTCGTATGGGTCGAGGTCAGTAGCGATATCAATGTTATTTTTGATAATGACGCTGCTAACGTTTCCATAAGTATCGAGAAGTTGACCACTAATCTGTTAGTAGACTCTATCAAGGTCACAGAGACCGATGGTTCGGCCACGATAAAGGTCACAGTAGGTTATCCACAAGGCGAACAATCTCAGTTGGATACTGATGTTGCTTTGAAGGTATACCGGGCCTCGGATTATGCAGAAGGAGGCGCACCCATTGATGAATTGACTACGAAGACAATAACCGGACTCCTAAAGGGTGATTCGCGACCAATTTCATTTACATGGGCCGTGAAGAATGGTGACTACATTTTTGTAGCGGTTGTTGATCCAGACAATCAAGTAAAAGAAATCAATGAAATGGATAATGAATTCCCATCCTTAGAGGTAACTTTTGGAGACTCAACTTCAACAGGCCCTATTGATGAGGAAGACGAAGGATTCTTTGGATTGCCAGCACCTTCTATAGTGGTAGCTATGGGAATGGTTGGCCTTGTAGCTTTAGCACGTAGAAGAAGTTAATGGAACATACAGCACTGCTATACTTTGTCGGCCCTGCAGGTGCAGGGAAATCGACTTTGGTGGCTACTTTACAGGAATGGATGCAACATCAACGCTACGATGGTGTAGCCGTCAATCTTGATCCAGGTGCTGAGACGGTTCCTTATCAGGCTGCTATCGACGTACGTGAGAAATTCACGTTGAAGGAGATAATGAATGAGTATAGTTTAGGGCCAAATGGTGCACAGGTAGTTTGTGCAGACCTGCTGGCTGTTGAGCTGGACTGGATTCGGGGTCATATAGAGGAGATAAACTGTGACTATTTTCTGGTAGATACCCCTGGACAAACCGAGCTTTTTCTTTATCGTGAGGCTTCTAAAGTCTTTGTTGAGAATCTATCAGATCGTTCAGCAATGATTTTACTTCTGGATCCTCTTCTTTCGCGAACACCAGATGGTTTTGTGACCCAATTGCTTCTAGCTTCCGCAGCCCATTTGAGGTTCCAGATACCAATCTTTCCAGTACTGACCAAGTGTGATCTTTTGGAGCCCGAAGAAGTTGATAACGTTCGCGAGTGGGCGACAGACCTAGATAAATTGGCGATGTCAATGCCTCATTTGGAAGGAATGTCAGGAGTTCTTTCTTCGGAATTACTGCGTGTCTTGCAGGTTCTTGCCTTGGAATCGAATTTGATTGCGGTATCTTCCAAAGAAGGAGAGGGAATGGACGATTTGTACTCCATAATCCAGTCAACGTTTGCCGGGGGAGATGACTTAGAAGCACATGTTGACACCGATTAATTCCCGTTTTTAGTGGCTATTATTAATACTGCTATTATTAGGAGAATACATGCCTAATCAGGTACCTCTTATTGTTGAGCGACAAGGCAGTGTTTTGACCTTAAGTTTGAACAATCTTAGTAAAAAAAATGCATTGAATTCCGAAATGATGGGAGCTATGACAGCAGCAATTGAGGGTTCTGGAAAATACAGTGAATTAAGAGCAGTCGTGATTCAGGGCTCCGGTTCCGTTTTCTGTTCCGGAGCTGAAGTAACTAGCTGGAAGGCAGAGGAATTACAATTATTGCTAAGGTCTTTAGTTGAATGTCCTTTACCCACCATATCTTATGTCCGTGGTATTTGTTTAGGGGGAGGGATGGGCCTAGCCGGTGCGTCGGATTTCGTTTTGGCCGAAGAAGGGACCAAATTTGGTTTTCCCGAGGTCAAGATAGGTATGGTTCCAGCTGTCATATCTCCATATGTTGCCCGAAAATTAACTTTAGGAAAGATGAGGGAATCATTCATAACTGGAGAGATATTTGGAACATCTAAGGCACTTTCTATAGGATTTCTATATGGTATTGAAGAGAGGAATGAAAACGGTGCTCTTCAAACATTAATATCAGATATTGAAAAGGGAGGCCCTCAGGCTCAGACACACATCAAGAGATTATTGAATGGGGATATTTTATCCAGAAAAATTCAAGAAAGGGACCTGGCATTGGCAGATTTCATATCTCAGATAAGGGAAGGTTCTGAATCTAAGGAGGGTATCAGATCTTTTTTAGAAAAGCGGAAGCCAGATTGGTGTCGTGATGATTAAAAAGATATTGATTGCTAACCGAGGAGAAATAGCTTGTCGAATTATCAAAGCTTGCAAAGAAATGCAGATTTCTGCAGTTGCAGTATACTCGGATGTTGATTCAGAATCCCCCCATGTATTGATGGCAGACGAGGCGATTTTGATTGGACCTGCCAATCCTTCTGAAAGTTATCTGGATTTCGATAAAATTGTTGATGCTGCTAAACAGACAAATTCTGATGCTATCCATCCAGGTTACGGTTTCCTATCAGAAAATGGTGATTTTGCTAAATATGTCAATGATTCCGATCTAGTTTTCATAGGTCCGGATCCAGATACAATAAAATTGATGGGTGATAAGGCCGAATCCAAGAAAATGATGGCTGAGGCTGGAGTTCCTACTATTCCTGGTAATGATGGAGAATTAAGTGGTAATGTCGATGCGGTTGCTCGAGATATTGGTTATCCGTTGATGGTCAAGGCAGCTGCAGGCGGAGGAGGAAAAGGGATGCGTATCGTTGAATCTCCTGAAGAATTGGAGTCTGCTATTGAAGCCGCTAGTAGTGAGGCCCGCAATTCCTTTGGAAATGACACACTCATTCTAGAAAAATATCTTGATCAACCTAGACATCTGGAAGTCCAGATTCTGGGGGACCAGCAAGGTAATGTAATTCATCTCTATGAGCGCGAGTGTTCAATACAAAGGCGCCATCAGAAGATAATTGAAGAATCACCATCTCCTGCAATAAACAACAAGCTTAGGAAAATGATGTGTGAGGCTGCGGTCAAAGCTGCCAAAGTGGTCAATTATAGTAATGCTGGAACTGTGGAATTCCTATTTCAGGATGGTAAATTCTACTTTCTGGAAATGAATACACGCATTCAGGTTGAGCATGGTGTCACTGAGATGGTTTGTGGGATTGATTTAGTCAAATGGCAAATTCGAGTCGCAGACGGAGAGGCACTTGATTTCACTCAAAATGACGTCAAGCAGAGGGGCCACTCAATTGAGTGCAGAGTTTATGCAGAAGATCCATCACGCGATTTTCTTCCTACACCCGGCCTTATTAGAAAGATGATTTTACCTGAAGGTTCTGGAATCAGAAATGATGTAGGTGTCTCAGAGGGTCAGGAAGTAACTAGTGATTATGATCCACTTTTAGCAAAGGTAGTGGTTTGGGATTCCTGTAGAAATTCAGCGATTAATAGAATGGATTATGCCCTTAGCAATTTTATCATACTTGGATTGATTACCAATCAGCCTTTCCTGAGAGATATTATGAAGAGTGAATCCTACCGTAAGGCTTCATTCTCAACGAGATTTGTGGATGAACATTTCTCGGATTGGGAACTTGGGCCCCCATCTCCGGAAGTTATAGCTACAGCTTTATTGGCTTCTAAATCCGCACCAGAAAAAGTTAGCACAGTATCGTCTAGAGATCCCTATTCTCCTTGGAGTAACAAAGGTACTTGGAGGCAGAACATATAATGGCTGAAACCGTTACTATTGGTTCTAAATCATATTCAGTCAACATTCGCCGTTCAGGTTCCAGCTTTCGTCTTCAAATTGACGATAGGGATTATGATGGAGAGTTTTCGAGGCTGAACAATGGCAGTCTGGAGATAATAATAGATGGTCGCCGATCCATCACATATTCTGAGAAGAAATTGGATGATTCATATGTATTTGCAGATGGTATCAACTATGTTCTACGTCGGCAGTCCCAGAAGGTAGGAAGTGTTGTTCAGGATGAACCGAGAGAAGATTTGGTTATGAGTCCTATCACAGGGAAACTGTTAGACCGGAAAGGTGAGAACGGATCTAGTGTAAGGGAGGGGGACGTAATTATTGTCTTGGAAGCAATGAAGATGGAACATCGGTTGAGATCACCGCGTGATGGAATTATTTCCAGAATCACATCTATTGAGATTGGTGGGCAAGTTAAAGAGGGTGAAATAATGTTTGAATTGGAGGACGAGTGAGCATTATCCAGAGCCGACACAATTCCAATGGTAAAGAAGCTATTACTAATCGTGAACACAATGATTCTCTTTCCAAGGAACTCCGGAAGAGGATATTAGAAAATAGCAAAGGAGGAAGGCCTGAGATGGTCAAAAGGCATCAGGAAAGAGGCAAACTTCTGGTAAGGGACCGTATTGAGAAATTGATTGATTCAGATACACCTTTTCTCGAGTTTTCTCCTTTAGCGGCTTATGGTTTGTACAAAGACGAGGTTCCCTCTGCGGGCATAATTACTGGAATTGGTGTCGTCAATGGAAGAGAGGTGATGATAATTGCCAATGATGCAACTGTCAAAGGTGGAACTTATTATCCACTGACTGTTAAGAAGCATCTGAGGGCTCAGGAAGTAGCTCAGGACAATCTCCTGCCTTGTATTTATCTCGTTGATTCTGGTGGGGCTTTCTTGCCTATGCAGGACGAAGTTTTTCCCGATAAAGAACACTTTGGCCGTATATTCTACAATCAGGCGCAAATGTCGGCTAGGGGAATACCTCAGATTGCAGTAGTTATGGGCTCATGCACGGCCGGAGGAGCTTATGTTCCAGCAATGTCGGATGAGACCGTAATAGTGAAGGAACAGGGAACGATTTTCCTTGGGGGCCCACCTCTGGTCAAGGCTGCAACTGGAGAGGATGTGAATTCGGAAGAATTGGGCGGTGCTGAAGTACACACCCGAAAAAGCGGGGTTGCAGATCACTATGCCCTGAATGATTCACATGCAATAGAAATAACCAGAGATATAGTCTCTAATCTGAATCGACTATCTAAATCCAAATTAGATATTTCTGAACCAGAGGAACCATTGTATAATTCTAAGGATTTGTATGAGATTATACCTAGTAATCCTAAACAGTCATACGATGTTCGAGAAGTTATAGCCAGACTGGTGGATGCTTCTAAATTCCATGAATTCAAGTCTAATTATGGCAAAACAATAGTTTGTGGTTTTGCTAGAATTATGGGTTATCCAATTGGTATTCTGGCAAATAATGGAGTCCTTTTCTCAGAATCTTCTTTGAAAGCAACTCATTTCATAGAGATGTGTTGCCAAAGGAAGATACCAATCGTCTTTCTTCAGAATATTATGGGTTTTATGGTTGGAAAGGATTACGAGGCGGGAGGAATAGCTAAGGATGGGGCCAAGATGGTAATGGCCGTAGCTAATGCCAAGGTCCCTAAATTTACCGTGGTTATCGGAGGTTCATTTGGGGCCGGGAATTACGGTATGTGTGGGAGAGCCTATCAACCCCGTCAGCTCTGGATGTGGCCTAATGCCAGAATATCGGTAATGGGTGGTGAACAAGCGGCTGATGTGTTGTCTACGGTCAAACAGGAACAATTATTGAAGAAGGGCAAGAAGATGAAGAAATCAGAGATTGAAGATCTAAGGAAACCAATTCTAGAGAAATATGAGATTGAAGGTAGCCCTTACTATTCCACTGCCCGTTTGTGGGATGATGGGATTATAGATCCATTGGATACACGTATGATCCTGGCTCTTGGAATATCGACCTCTCTTAATGGTCCTTTGGAGAGTTCTGAATTCGGTGTTTTCAGAATGTGAACCTATTCTCTGCTGTAAGTGTTATATATGCCCATGATTCGGCCGCAATAGATGGAAGAGTCGATTTGTCGAATTGAATTGGAAATTGAAGACACAACTTACATTGCTAAGGTCCAGACTGATATGGGTGGCCCACGAGAGTATAGAAGTACACGTTTCGACGGTCTGCTAAATCAACTCATGAGTGAGTTGCAGGCAGAGTTCGAACCAGACTTTGAATGAATCTTTTCCCAGCTCTTGGTGTAACCCTAGGTTTGATAATAGGATATTACTCAGTGAGGATAATTGCAGCACGTATGGGTAAGCCATTACCTAGTCTGGGCGAGTTAATGTTTCCACTACACCATACGGATTCAAAGATAGACCAAGCGAATAAGAGAAGAGGCAAACGTTAAATCCTATTGGAAAATAAGACCGTAGGTCCAAATATGAGATATCTACTGACTGTTGCATTTTTGCTTGCCCTTTCTTTATCACTTAATGAGGATACTTCAGCTGAACCTGAAGTCTTCATGGTAAGTGTAGATCCTCCTAATGTGGACAACCAAGAAGAACAGACTGTGTCTTTCGAGGCAGACTGTTCAATTTGCAACGAGGAGGAACTAGACCATTTTTATTGGCGATCCTCCATTGATGATGTTATCGCAGAGGGTTCTGATTTTTTTGATATTAATTTTGAGATGTCCTCAATGGATTTCTCTACAGGAAACCATGAGATCACACTGCAAGTTCGAGATACCGATGGAAATATGAGTGAAATTAATGATAATTCTACCACTTCTCTTGGAGTAACAGATGGCCATGGTGGAGGCGGAGGTTCAATAGATGTCAATTTTGATGTGGCCCCTCCAACCCTACATCTAGGTGAAACCGCACGCTTTGCCGCTTGCACCGAGATGCAACCCGAACCCCAACCTTGTGTTTCCGACCCAGACCCTGATCTCAGCTTTGATTGGACCATTCAATGGGAAGGCGAAGATGGATGGTCGTACCTTGGCGATACAGAAGCATTTGACTACAATGATTTCGAGGAAGGAACCCACAATGTCAGTCTTATAATCACAGATAATTCTAATGAGGAGGTAAGTGATCCGGGGTATCTGGAAATAATGGTTCTACCTCCGATTCCTATTGCTGTAATCGATGCGGCTGAGCAAATTACTGTGAAAGAGGGACAGACATTGGAAATAAGTTCACATTGTGAGAACAATAATGCTGAAGTGATAGACTGTGAGCATTCATGGGAGATCTGGGAGTACAAAGATGGTGGAGACTTGCAATTCAGGTTAACAGGCAAGGATATTGTTCTGAATAACCTTACGAACGAGGACCCAAATGAGTATGAAATCATGCTGCGTACAAATGATGATCTAGGCACCCTCTCCGCTTGGGTCAATGTTATAGTTACTGTAAATCCTCCTAACGAGATTCCGTCAGCCGCGATAACAATCTCTCCCCAATCCTTAGGTGGCCTGACCCCAGAGTATTATCAGTACACTGACCTTACCTTTAGCTCCTCCAGTTCGAATGATCCCGATGGTGAGATCGTAGCCTACAAGTGGTGGTTTAACAATGACCTTGTTTCCGAGGACGCCAATTGGTTAACATCTTTCAATGAGACTGCTATTTATCAGATTAAATTGGAGGTTCAGGATGATGATTCAGTATGGAGTACAAAGGTTTCCACTAATTTCAAAATAGTCAGCAATAGTCCACCTTCCGTTGATTTTATCATATCTTCTGAAGGTTTGTCATCCACATTTACCAGCACGGTAAGTGATGTAGAAGGCTCTGTCGTTGCATTCGAGTGGTTTATCGATGATGACCTAATTTCAACAGAGGCGAACACTACATGGACGACCAACCAAAGTGGCAGTTATGCAGTCACACTTAGGGTCATGGATGATGGAGGTTTATGGTCTGAGGTCACTAAATCTTTCCAAGTGGAGATACTACAGCAGAAAAATTATGTGGCTACCTTCTCTTCAAAGGACATTGATGTGGGCGATTCATTTACCATAGATTTCACGGGAACTACGGGAGCTGTAGCTTATTATGAGATTATCGTGAATTATCCAAATGGGAGCAAGGACACCTATGTGGCCCATCACACTGCCAATGGCTACGTTATAGACTTCAATCGTGCAGGCACTTATGCTCTGGACATTACGGTTTTCTGGGCAGATGGTGTTCCTCAGGATGGGCTTGCGGACTGGTATGGTCCGACCGTCTATGTTGGACAGGAGGATGAACCTGTCGATAATACGCAGCCTCCCGAGGTTGTTGAACCCGATGATTCAAGCCCCTTGCCATCCATCTCCGTAGTTGTGTCCTTGGTAACGTTATCACTTTTAGCAGTCTTACGTCGTCAAAGATAGACTTTCTCTTTCCGAATCTGGTGTGTCCAGTAGCCAAGCATAGCACTCATGATTAGTTCAGAGCCTGCTATCGCAAAGAATAGAGCCTCGTTATGGATGATATCTTCTTGATATTCCTCTTCATAATTAACGATAAGAATCAATTCCTTAGCTATGTCTTCCTCTTCGTAGAAGGCAGTGAAAGTGACATTATACCTTCCTGAGGCATGAACAGTGTGGGTTACACTCGATAAATTCGAGTATCGCGTCCCATTTCCCGCAATATCTCTTCCAAAATCCCACTCAACAGATGTAGCATTGTCAGTTCCAGTTGCGGAGAAGGTAACCTCATCGCCTGCATCTACAAACACAAGGTCCGATTCCTCGTTTGCTTCTATTTCAACTTCACCAGTGGTGGTGGGCAACAGTAGAAGTATGATAATTATTATCAGACTAGACTTGAACTTTACCATACTTACTGGAGATTTTCCGGGTTACCCTTCTTCTCAGTTCCTCGGACCATAATTCACCGTCAACTAATTTGAGTACATCATGTGTAACTCCACATCTTGCAAACACAACACCATCCTTATCAGATTTTGTTGTTAATTCTATCGCAGGGCTGGACTTTACGACAGTAGCCTGAATCAGGTCATTAATTTGGTATAATGTCTTGATATCTGAAACGTATTCACTTGACATCTTAGCTATGTGCAAGGTTCCTACAGTATAATTGCCAATAGATCTCTTTTCATCTTTGACCTTCAGGATCTCGACAGAGACCATGCTGTCCCGCAGAGATTGAATTCTTCCAAAGACCGTGTCACCTTCATTAATCTTCACAGGAGTTGACACTGCGGGTTCGATACTGACCATCATTTTCTGGTTGTCTTCCTTTAATTTCCCGCAAATACCAGCGAATAACTCTCCCTTCTCCTCGTACACCCCATTTCCAGGCATATATTCCATCGCACTCGCCAGTTTATCTCCCGGTAGTTTCATGTGTTTATCGCAGAGAGGCTATGTGATAAAGGATTGCTTTCTGATTAGCTATATTTCTGGTGTGGAAGGGCATACTTATAGGAATAGTAAAGTCAAATTCATAACGACTTTCAATCTTGGCAGAACGGTTGCCGACAAATTTCTCAACAAAATTTCTGGTCTCAGCCATATGAATAGTCCATATATTGCCGGCTATTTCGACAGCTTTCTCAAGAAATATCCTGTCGGCTCCTGGTCTCTGCGCTCCAAAAGGGGGGTTCATTAGAACCGTGTCAAATTCTTCATCTATATTCTCGATAGCTCCATTGATCCATTTGATATCAAGATTATTTTCTCTGGAGTACTGAATTGCTATATCCAGAGCCTTTGCATCAATCTCAAATCCTGTAACATCAGCTCCTAGAATTGCAGCCCCAATAGCTAATCTTCCGGTTCCACAACCCAGATCGGCAACTTTTCCAGACAGATGTCCTCTGGAATTTGCTTTTTTGATTATTTCTAAAGTCGTATCGACAGGAGTAGCATATTGCTCGAGTTTAGGTTCAGGGTCTTTAAAATCTGGAGAATTAACTAATATCTTAAAATTCAACCTGGTCTCCATTTGTCATACCCGTCCTTTAGCAGACGCCCCTCATTACGAAGCTTCGCTAGATATTTCTCTACATCGTTTTTAGAGTGCCCTCCTTCGTTCACCATCCTATCATATATCTCTTGTTCATCCATTCCATTAGGGCCACCGTCCTTTATTATTCCTACTAATAGAGTAGTTGGATCCGTATCCTTCTTTCGCTGTTCAGAGTCGACACCAAACAATGCATAATCTACATCTCCTCCAAGAGTAACATTAAGAAATAGATTCATCAAATCAATTGCGCTATCTGCATGTTTGACATCGACAGTATCAGACAAATACATCTTTGCTTGGGCCTCAGCGATTCTTATGATAGACTCCAATTGTCTGGGAGTTATAGGCATAGTTTTGTCCTGATCATCTACGCTATGGTATCTTCTGCGAAGCCCGGTGTAATACTCCTTTATCTTGTTCTGAGCCTGTGGCGACATTATTGGCCTAAGTCTTTTTGCATAAGAGATATACAATCTTAGCATCTTCGAAGAGATGGGTCCTTCTAAAGATCTAAGTGTAAGTTCATCCCCACCAGTTTTATCTCCTGGAACCAATTCTTCTCCAGCTCTGTGGCTCTCTAAGATCCTATCAGCTAACTTGCTGTCTTTTTCGGGATCCGGTTTGTCAGTTATGATAAAGAATATGTCAAACCTACTTAGCAAAGATATAGGCATATTGACTTGAGGGGGTAATGGCATTTCCATATCAAATCTACTTCTTCGAGGATTTGCAGCGGCTAGGACAGAGCACTTTGATTGCAATTGGGCATTAATTCCTGCTTTGGCGATACTGATGGTCTGCTGTTCCATGGCTTCATGCATAGATGAGCGATCCTCATCGGACATTTTGTCGATTTCATCAATACAGGCAATTCCTCCTGAAGCCAGAACCAAGGTCCCAGCTTCAAGACTCCACCTACCTTCACCAAATTCATCCCTTACAGCTGCAGCAGTTAGGCCGGCCGCTGAAGTAGATTTTCCGGTAGCCATAATCCCTCTTGGAGCTATTCTTGCTGCTGAACGGAGTAGCTGTGATTTAGCTAGACCTGGATCTCCCATCATAAGCATATGAATGTCTCCACGAATACGTGTTCCATCGGGCAGTTCTTTGTGAACACCTCCAAATTGTTGCAGAGCTAGTGCTCTTTTTTCCCATTCCATTCCATAGATTGTAGGTGAAATCGAATCTCTGATTCTTTCAACGATGTCTTCTTGAAGCGCTAATTCCTTAATTTCTATCAATTCACTAGCTGTAGGTTCTGCATCTTCCACTTCCCCTATCCTCTCATCAATACTATGTGCATAAAGGTAGATGTCAAATTCACTTTTTTGTCTTCTTCCCTGAAACTGAGATTTTGGTTTGATGATACCTACGATGGCTACTCTATCTCCGGGTTGAACTTTATGAGCTAATGAGCTTTCAAAGTAGACCGATAATCTCTCAGGTTGAGCACCAGGGGGTAAATCTTCAGGATATTCCTGTATTTCTACCTTTTGAGAGTCAATAAATTGTGATAAATCATCTCTTAGCTTAAATTCCGTGCACTTACAAGTTTCACCAGTTTCACAACGTGTGGGTTCCTTGAGTGTAAAAAAGTCCTGAATGTATGAATTTCTATGCCTTTCCCAATCACATTCAAACAATCCAATCTCCATTCTGGGTCTTACAGGTGTCGCTTTTCTGACCAATCCCCTTAATTTTACGGTGCGATAAAGATGTTCTTTTCTCAGTCCACTGATCTCAACTTCATATAATTCATCAGGTATCCCCATTGGGACAACATCGATAACGATTTTGGTTCGGTGCTCTTTCCTTACCCTCTTTTTGGTTTCCTCTTCAATAAATTCCTGTACAACTTCCTTGGCTGCATCTAGGGTATGATCCAGATTCCATCTCAGGTTGTTTGACAACCTTGCATTAAAGTCAGATACAGATTCCCAAGTTACTCTAATGGCCCTGTCACCAGCAGGATATTCTCTTGATACGGTTTGAATCTCATCACTATAGGTAGGTATATTTTCCTCATCTATCTTTTTCCCTTTACATTTGGGACACTCTTTCGTATCTGATTCCTCAGAGTCAATCTTTGATTTATTAGGAACTTTTCCCTGACCATTGCACATAGTACATTTTGGTGCTGAGAAATCCTTCCCAGATTTGTCTACAGGTCGATTTCGAGAGTCCTGAAAGAAGGATCTCCAAAGCTCCATAAGTTCATCTAA
>DAXQ01000081.1 GCA_002506485.1 Euryarchaeota archaeon UBA136
CTTGTCCTTCTACAATACACCCTAATCTGGGATTCACTCCTTCCTGTTCAACACTAATCATTCCTTCATCCATAATCAGGGCTTCTGGCCAGGTCGTGTAAAATAAGAATCCAGTTAATAGACCAAAGATAAGTACTATAATTGCAACGTATTTGAGGTTGCTTAACGAGCTTCTTAAATTTTTATTGTGCAGACTTTTTACTGAATTATTAGCCATATAGGCAACCGACAAGGCGATTATGGCAGTGCCGTAAGCCAGGATTTTTATGTTTCCGGCGGCCTCGTCCTGATTCGTACAGTCCTGACAATCCGCACTAGCGTATGAAACACTGCTGATGGTCTGATCTGCACTGTTGTACTGTTCATAATAGTTCAAGTAATAACTGTATTGAAAGTTGTAATCATCAGCTTCAGTTGCGACAGTAGTAACATTGCCATTACTATCAGTGACATCGGCATAGGTGATATCCTCTCTCGCTCCTTCAACTACGAACCATTTTCCGTAATCACCATCACTATGTACGGAAATGAGCACACATAGAAAAGTAACAATTGCGACTGCCTGTATCTGCTGGAGCTGCTCTTTCATGGGGACCACTTTTTGCTTCAGCTCCTATTTAAAGTTTGTTTTTTCAAGTTTTGCTTCAGCTCCCTATTTCCAAAACTTTTCTTTCAGTTAACATTTTAATGGCTCTATTCTGTTACAATCATGAAGATATGTCCTGTTTGTCAATATGAAGAGGAACAGGATAGTGAGGCAAGCTGCGCAATCTGTGGTTCTGATTTGGAATCTTCAGCCCTAATTGATGAGGTTCCAACAGAGACCGAGGAGGTGATTGAAACAACCGAGGAACCTTCTGTATCTGATGAAGAGAAATTACTTGAAGAGACCCTTGCCGCAACTGAGGTTGATGCTTCAGAGTCCACTGAAGAATCAAGCACAATATCCGTTCTGACTTCCGTTAGAGATCAATGGTCAAAACTTGGTTCTAGATTCAAGAGATTTAGTTCTAGATTGGATTCTATATTTCTGACTAAAGGTGAGCTGAATTATGCTGCACCCCTTACAATCTTTGGAGTTTCTTTATTTCTCTTTTTCAGTTTGATAGCCGTCTCTATATCTTCAGTTCCGGGAATGATGGAACCCGCTCAATTCGATGGCGCCACATTACCAACTGGTTTTTACTCCAGAGATACAGATAATGATGGCGTCTCCGAAAGCCTTTTCTTTATGGGGGATCCTTTTTCGGGCGACCCCTTCAATTGTGAACTTTGGGATGCCGCAGCTTTGCAGCATTGGGAGAAAGAAGGTTTCCTTACGGATAGGAACGATAATGGTAAAATTGATCACGACGAGAGAGAAGGTTGCCCTATATCTATTCTAAAAAAACAATCTTATAATTCTCTGACTGGCAGCGTTAGTCACGTTGGTGGAAATCTATGGTTTGCCTGGTTTTTGCTTTTGAATACAATTCTTTTTTCCGTTTCAATCTATGTTTATAACCATGTTCCTGACAAGAGTTTGTTAACTCCTGTATTTCTTTTTGGATTTATACAGTTTGCAATCCTCGTAATCCATGGTTCTTTTGCTTTCATATTTGCTGATGAAGCCACGGTTGCTTTCGTTTCAATTGTTGTTTTGATGATAGCATCTAGTATCCCTCTTTCAAGGATATTAATGAATCGCGATTTGGAAAATCCATTATCTAATACAATATATATTTTCCTACTTAGTATTGCAACGTTGTTAGGTGCTCTATATCATAATTATATTTTAGGCCCTTATGCAATTTGTTCTGATAAGATGACAACTTCAGAACACACTAATCTGCTAGAGAATACTAATGCAGGTGATCTGAGTGCATGCAAAACTGCGGGTTATAATGCGTTTCAGGGAGTTCCCATTGATTTTAGTAGTGGGGAAAATATGCTCCTCATTATAGCTGCAACATTCTTGTTTGTAGGTGTTGCAAATTGGATGCTATCAAATATAAAAATCAGAGATAGGGATGAAGCTAAATACTTTGCAATGATTATTGCTGGATTAGTTCTTCAATTCTTGATTCTGGTTGTCAATATAATCAGAAGTGAGGATGCTGGCCTTGGGATGGGTCCGAATGATATAACTCTTACCGTGATGGCCTTGGGGGTGGCTATTATTGGCCTCGTATCATTCTACAGGAAGCGGAGTGAGGCTTCACAGGATTCTATTGGAATTGCATATTTTGGGATTCTCGCCGTGGGTTTGTTTGCACTTTTTGGGACTTTTATTGCACCTATTGTTCTCGGAGGAGAACAGGACATGGTGTGTGAAGACAGACCAGTCTTAGATGAAGAAGGAGTTGATACGGGAAAAACGAAAGAAATTTGCGAGTCAATAGGTGGCGAATGTAGTGATATTATGCAGTGTTTTGGAGCTGCGGATTCATTCGAATTGATTATGGCCGCTTCCGTAACTGCAATGGGATTCTGGCTGAGTTACAAGTTCGGTTCACAGAAACTAAGACAGATGTCTGCTGCATACGACGCAGCCATGCCTAACCGTGAGGACCCTTTTGCACCAACCTCTCCAGGAGGCCAAAAGGCAATGCCAGAGTGGAGCGTAGATTCTGCAATGGAATTCCTGATGGAGGAGTATGGTGATGAATTTCAGATAGAATTGAAGCACAGCACGGAACACACTCC
>DAXQ01000068.1 GCA_002506485.1 Euryarchaeota archaeon UBA136
TCGTGCTCCTCGACAAGAGCTGTGGAATAACCGGCTTCAGCTAAATTCCAAGCTGTACGTGAACCACTTGGACCAGCCCCTATGACTAATGCATCAAGCATCTTACTAAATCACTCAAGTGGAACTAAATCTACTTGACAGCCATCAGTCAAACCTGCATCCTCCAGGCTAATATTGATGTCCACGGCAACGCCATTCAACATAACTGCGAAGTTTGCATGAGGCAATGGGAATTTACCGACGCAATTCTGCAAGAGCTTGTTAACGGGCATATTCGAAGGTACCTTGACGTTAGCAGTCTTACCATCTAGAGTGGACACGATAGCCACTGCTATTTTGGATGGAGGGGCTGGGGCTTGATCCTCATCTTCCTCTGACTCTTCATCATCTATTCTAGACTTCTTGCCACTACGTCTACGATATATCAACAATGGAATTGCCAGAGCGACTAATCCAATCAACCCAACAACGGGTATTATCAACGGAACACCGCGAATCAGGTCTCTTTCAGTCAAGGTAGTGATAAATTCAATCTCACCTAGAACCGCAGACAGTACGACAGGTAGATCTTGTGTATACTCATCATTGTCCTTACCGTCACCTGAGTTGGTGTCATCACAAGTATCACATTGTTTAATCTCGAAGTTACCACTGCCTGCGTCTATCGTGAAGGTCAAGAACAGAGTATCCTTATCCTCGTCAGGAACTGTCCATGAGAACTTAATCTCAACGGAATCATCCTTGTTAATGGACTCACCTATTGAGGTTGTAAGTTCAGTACCAGCTCCATCTTCAAACACAACCGTGAGAGGCTTCGTACCGATCTGCCAATCTGCGTTACCTATGTTCTCAATTGTTACCGTAACCTCGACATCCTCGTCAACCTCTGGATCACGCGGGTCCATCACAACCTTCTTGATCTTGAAATCAGGCAGTATCTCGAACTGGACCTCTACGCTATTCTGTTCAAAGACCCCTGTGGTCGGATACTCATTGTTAGCATAACGGTTTAGTTCGTCAAACATTCTGTCTGTATCCGAAGCAAAACCATCACCTTCAGACTCGCACTCAAAGGATTGTATATCGTAGTCGTCACAAACTGGGTTAATCTCAGCTCTGAAACTACTCCAGTCATCCTCAGTAGCCTTCCAACGGAAGCGAACATCAGTTGTCTCGCTTGCATCTACATCAAATTTAACATATTCCTTGTTAGAACGTTCCGTCAGTATCTCGTTATCAGTGCTGCTGTCTGCCGTGATGTACAGACGAGCATCCCTAACATCTGCTGCACCACTGTTTGTAACTGTGACAGTGAAGGTAACCGTATCATCAATATTCGGTGTCTGAGCTGAACTACCTGCATATTTGCTGTCAACCCTCATTGAATCTATTCCCAAGTCAGGCTTTACACGTAACAGATCTGTGTAACGGGCATCATTATTGTTCTCATTAGGTTCGAGAATCTTTCCATTGGAATCATCCTCATCATAATCTGCACGAACCTCAACATACCATTCACCACCCTTGATTATCCAATCATCAGATGCGATTGATTTCTTGTTCCCTGATTTGATGTTGGCTTCCTTATCATAAAGCGTGTAGATGTATGTGTTCTTGGCTTCATCCAGGACAAATCCAGCTATAACTAGGTCATCAATCTCAGTTTGGGTTGTAGGTGATTTCTTTGGATAATAGAACACTTCCACACGAACATCATCTGCATCTGCCGTTCCTGAATTTTCAACATCTACCAAAACAACGACCGTATCTTCCTCTTTCACCGTCGTGGCATTTCCTACTGCTCCATCAATCTCCAACTGGATATCTGATGTCGAGATGGTAAGCTCTGGTCTCTGCACGACCACGGTAAGCATAACCTCTGCACGGGCGCTTGGATCATCCTCTTCATCGCGTATCGATATCTCGATTGTTTCATTACCCTCATCTGCATCATCAGCGACCTCCACAAACACCCATAGGTCATCCAATTCTCCATCATCAATAGAAACCCCTGAGACAGACCACTGCTGCGTCTTTCCACTATCCTGCCAGAACGTAACGGACCAGTCATCCTCCAAGGTGGTTTCCACCTCGGGTATGTACTTGTCAACGTTTGAACCTGTATTATCCAGTTTAACCTTGAACTTTACACTGTTCTGGCTACTAGTACCCTCATATTCTGGATAGATTTCCTGCTGACTGTCAATGGCCGTAGCGGTCAATTCCCTTTTGGGTGAAGCGACCTCAAGTACGACCGAAACAGTCTCTGCGGGTTCCGTACCGCCATTTGGTGAGAACTCAGTCAGAATCGTATAATTCCCAACATCCGAATCCTGATCTGGTGTTACACACAGGTAAAGATATTTGGATTGACCTGCACCAACACTACCGCTGAAAGAAGAAGAACAAGTAGATGCTTGATACAGTTCAACATTCCATTCATCTGGATAAGAGGTTGCTATGATATTATCTAATATCGAATCCTGTTTGTTTCCTGTATTGGTCAACTTTAAGGTGAATTTCTCCGTGCGTTCTTCAGCGTCAGTCTCTGTCGAAGGATAAGATGTTATTTGACTATCTCCAATAATTTCTATCTTAGCGCCATATATCTGCCCAATAACTGTAGTCAACCCAACAGTGGAACTTTCTGATAAATCACCTTCTGACTTGACCTTTATCGTAATCTCATAATCAGTGCCCTGCAAGGCAGTTCTTTCCAGATTCGTAAGATTAGCCAAATCATAAGTTGGTAGAGTAATGGAAACCGTGACAGAACCTGTTCGCTCCTTATCTAGTGAAACTTGGGTTCGATTCAATGAAGCCCAGGACAGGTCATCGTCCAATACAGACACAATCATTGTGTCTTGCCCATCCCCTATATTTTTAATGTCAACCGTAAAGTTTGCAGTAGTTCCAGGAAGTTTTGAGACCGAAATCACATCTGCGTTTACTTCAACGCCCCTAGCTAACGTAACATCAACCTTGAAAGTAAGTTCATAGTTAGATTTGGCGCCTTCTTCATCACAAGTAGCACAATCAGATATACCTTTCACCACTATATCATAAACTTGATCTGCTGTATCTTCAGGAACTGTTACAAACAAAGATACTTGTTCCTGACCTCCTTCCGCAACACTAACATAATTACTACTGAAAGACACTGAAGTCCAACCATCTGGTGCTGTAGCTGACAACGCAACCACGTCATCACCAGTACCCTTGTTAACAACATCAAAGCCTACCGAAGTCGGGATTCCGACAGTGGCGTCAACATTTATATCACCAGGATTATCCAAATCAAATTCAATCCAGTACTCCTGATTTACAATAGTGATTATGCTAACCGTGGTATTGACATACTTGGGTGGATTCTCCTTGCGGGCCTCATCGGATGATGCTGTAAGATTAATCGTAAACGCCTTGTTATTTTCCCCCGAACGTATAGATACACTCAGATTCACAATTTCCTCACCGCCTGCAGGAACATCTTCAACCTGGAATGATACTGGATCTACAGACCAGCCCTCTGGATAATCATCTATAGAAACTGAGAAGGTATCGTCACCGGTTCCTTCATTCTGGATCCTGACTGCATAAGTTATTGTTGAACCTGGATCACCACTCATAGATGATACTATCACATCTACCTTGAACTGTTTATTGACACTTACCTTGACTGTACCGGTATCATTAACATTCAGATTATCTTCTGAAGTTCCTCTGACGATGATATCATTGTCACCAACAGTTGCATCATCATCTATATTGACTGTGAGATTGACTGTAGTTGATTCGCCACTTGTCAATTCAACTTCATCTAATATAGAACCCCAAACTGCTTTTTCACCTTCTAATGACAAGGTAAACGTGTCATCTCCATTGCCCTTGTTCTTGACCAGTATCTGATAACTTAATTCATCTCCCGGATCCCCTTTCTTGGAACTATCTCCTGAAACCTGTACAGAAACCTCGTAGATTTGCTGTACGTTTATGTATATGTTCTTAGAGTTAGTAGTTTCTCCATCTTCAGAGGTTGCTCTGACTATCAAGATATAACCATTTTTTGCCTCTGTATCTTTAGGTGGAGTTACTCGCAATGTTGTGGTATCATTTGTACCTGCCTCAAGAATGAAAGATGACCCCCCAAGTTGTCCCCAGCTAGAATTTCCGCCTATCAATGCCAAGGAAATATCATCTTCACCGTTACCATCATTTGCAATTTTAATAGTGAAATTAACCTGTTCCTCGGGTTTGGCAGACATCGTGTCTTCACCTACTATTGATAATTTAGGTTCAAAATTCTGCAAAACCGTTGTTCGTGAAGTGTAGGTAGAATTAACTGAAGAATTGTAATCAGATGAAATCGTGACAATTATACTGGTTTCAGCCTCTGCTGCAGCGTCATCTGGTGCCTTGACAACCAAGACGTCAGTTAAGGTAATATTCTCATCAATACCAAGATTGCTGATTTTGTCCTGATCCAATGAAGCTACCCAACCAGTTGGTAATGATGATGTGTCAACAACAAGATTAAATGTATCGACAGCATTTCCTTTGTTCGTGACTTCAAAGGAATAGTAAACTCGTTTACCTGCTTCAACATCTTTTGAACTAGAACCAGCCTTATCAACCTGAAGGGCTGGGAGTTGATTTACTTTCACAGTTATTGAAGTAGAAGACTTTGTTTCCGTATCCCCTGAAGTAGCAATTACTGAAACACTCTTCAAACCTGCAACTGCTTCAATATCTGGAGTTACTGAAAGATTAAAATGACCTACTCCACCAATGGCAAGAGTTAAGGTTGAAGGTTGTGGAGTTATATCCCATTGATCAACACCATTAGCATTGAATGAAATTGTTACACTGTCCTCATCGTTACCCCCTGTGTTCTTGACAGTAATGTGATATTTGACATTCTCATTAGGATTAACGTTCTTTTCTCCCTCAACTGCTGTAATTGTAGTCCCATAAACATGATTTACAATAATACCTGCGGTCTGAGTTTTAGTCTGACCGCCATCGTCTGTATGTTGTGATTTAGACTTGAAACTAATCTGTGCTGTTTCACCAGCCTTTGCTGTGGGGTTTGTGCGATTAGCTATTTTAACAAACAAAGTAGCAGTGCCTGAATCTCCATCATCAACAGAGATTTCTGTCGGAATAATGTAGGCTGTATACCCTGCGGGAACAGTAGAGTTAGTGACAGACATGTCGTAAGTATCATCCTTATCACCAGTATTCTCAATAGTAATTGAAAATTGGACTAGCTGCTCTGGATCTCCATTCTGATTGTCGGGTGTAAACGTCATTGAATGTTCATAGTCATCAATTGCAGACGCCTCACCTGAAATTAGAAGAAAACCTACACATACTAACACGAATGCTAGAGTGTTCACAAGCCATTTGTTACGGTTCAAACTCATTGCTATACCTAGCATTTTCATCAGAAAGATGCATATAAAGGTTCGTGAATAACTATTAATAATAGTTGATAACTATTACTATATGAGTAACTCCTATTCACTACCTCCAATATTAGTCTCACAGATTGAATCTCTCGTCGATTCAGGACACTTTAGCAGCCGTTCTGATGTAGTCAAGGAAGCATTGCGTTTTATGCTTGAAAAGAAAAATCACCTTAGGTATGCTTCAGCTGTTGGAATGTACAAAAAAGGAAAGGCAACTTTGACTAAAGGAGCTGAAATTGCTGGCGTATCTTCCGATATGTTCAGAAGTATTTTGAACGATCAAGGCATAATACCTCCAGATGCAGTTGAATGGGAATCTATAGAGTAATTCTTTATATATGAATCGTCTTAAAAAAAGGTACTCTGAAATTCTGGATTGGTTAGAATCCTTAAACGAGAACAAAATAGTTCCCGGGCTTGACCGAATGCAAGAATTGATGCATTATTTAGGAAATCCTGAAAAAGAACTGGAGATTATCATGATTGGAGGGACAAATGCCAAAGGAAGTACCTGTTTCAGCCTTAATTCAACCCTGACCAAGGTAGGAATCAAGACTGGATGCTTTACCTCCCCTCATCTTCATTCCGTTAGGGAAAGAATTCTTTTAGGTAATGAATTAATTCCGATAGAGGAATTCCATGCATATCTGTCCAAAATAAAGGAAATTACTACGGAATTCCAAATCAAGCCGACCTACTTTGAAGTCCTAACAGCTATGGCCTACCATTATTTCAATTCCAAGAATGTAGATTATGCCATAATGGAGATTGGATTGGGAGGAGAATGGGATGCCGTTAACATAGGCCAAGCAAGAATTGCGATTTTGACCACATTGGGTTTGGATCATGAAGAGTATCTTGGGAATACACTTGAATCTATTGCAATGACCAAATCAAAGATTGTAAAGGATAAAACAGTAGTAATCACTGGTTGGCCAAAGGAATATCACAAATTTATACCCCAATGCTGGAACTTTAATTATGGAAAAGATATCAACGACTGGATAGGATATGTCTTGAAAGTTCTGAAATTAGACTGCCCCGTGAGTATAATCCCAATACCTGGAAGATACGAAATTGCAGAAAATTTTACTTTGGATACTGCACACAATACCCAAGCAATCAGATTTCTGATGAATAAAAAGGGAGATTATCAGAAGATTTTGATTGGTATCCTCAAAGACAAAGATATCGAGAATATTATCTGTTCCTTTCCAAAAGACTGTGAGGTTCTTGTTTGTAACCTAGAAACTGAAAGAGGTGTGTCCAGTTCAAAACTTAGTGAAATATGTCTGAAACACGGATATCAGAGCACTGAATTTGCAGGGGTCAGTGATGCTATGGAATATGCGGCCCATCACAAGACACTAGTTACCGGTTCTTTCTATACTGTATCTGCCGCAAGGGAATTTCTGAAGCTGGAAGGCTATGATGAACTATAATTATGACCTCTGAACTTAACAATGAAATGAGAGACCAAAGGATTCTCGTCCTAGCCTTTTCTGCGATTCTACTGGGTACCTCGTTCGGAGGATGCTTGGGGAACGGATTGTTGTCTGACGATGGAGACTCGATTTCAATTTCAGCTCCTATCTGGAACAAGGGGCATTACTGGGAATACGGGATTAAAACCGCTGACATTGAGATAGCTACTACTATGATTGTTGCAGCTGATGACAATGTAACTGACTACTACATAGGTACTGCCTCGCTAATAGATGCAAAGAGACATGCTGTTCTAAACTACAATCCTGCTTTAGGACGAGTACGAGTGTCTGATTTCTCAATATACGAGAATAACGTAGCCCAACTCCTGTTTGACTTTCCACTTGAAAAGAATAAGGATTGGTCATTCAGCTTGTATGGAAAAGGTGGTTTTGCCGCTACGGTTGTCGATATCCAAGCTGATCGAGCTGATATTGTAGCTACCAATAGTGATGGGGCAAGAATTGATTACAATTTCGACGTGGATACAAAATGGATAAATTCCTTCGTATTCACGGAATCTACTGGGGAAACTATATTGGAAATGCAACTAGCTAAACACGGAGATGACTATACAGGGAACTCCTATTTCTGTAGAGGTGGTGATTTATACGATGAGGAATTTATCGGTCCTGATTTTGGATATTATGACACCGAATTCGCTAATGAAGGACATGAACGATATGGACCTTGGGAATACATTGTATACTACTTGGAGGCTAAGATTGGTTCAGAACCAGGAAGCGGTGGAGAATTGATATTACGTGACCATGAAAGTACCGATATTCTGGTGGAAACCTTTAGCCCTGGAAATAGCAAGAACGAACTAGGAACTGTTATGGGAACCAGTGGAAACTGGACACTGGAAATATCGCTTTCCGGAGACGCTGACGTCAGGATTCGAATAGCTGGAGCCATAGAATATTCGTATGCTGTTTGATTACCTTACAAAAAGACGATATTTCTGATCGGTCTCCTTGATTTCATTTTCAATTCTATGTGAAATATATTTCTCCGGATTTCGAAAATTTGGGATTTTCTCTTCCATTTCTCTGAAAGCAGTATAAGGTCTATTTTTAACAATCAGATTCATAGTCTTCTTGCCCAATCCTGGTATCAGTTCAAGTGAATGATATCTTCGTGAGATTGGACCTGCATGGTTATAGAATTGAATGAATTTTTCCTCATTCTCACGTACGATTTCGTCCAGTACAAAAACAAGTTCAGACTGGGCTGTGTGGGTCAACTCTTTATAATTCACCCTAGCTCTAACATGGTCTATCTGTGTTCTTTCCTCGGTCTCCTTGCCAATATAACAGCGATCTCCTATATTGATAGCTGCCTCAGGCACCGGTTTCATATCAAAAATCTTGAACTCTTCGATTCCCAAACCATAAATCACAGGTTCTCTCCGGAAACGACGCTTACTATCTGGCCTTCCTTCAGTTAATACATCGAGAACATACGCGTAATCTTCCATAATTCATGCCCCCGTAATCTCCTTAACGGCTGCTATTATGGAATCTATCTCTTCGCGTCCCACTGAAAAACGTTCACGGGCAAATATTGACCGGACGTCGTCTGGGTGCATAGGCAGGATGTCGGCAATTTTGGCTGCATAATAATCATTCACGTGCTCCAATTCAATTACCTTTTTCATTAACATCTTCGATTCTTTAGGACCCAATTTAGACAATAGATGGACATGATCCAAAGCCAATTTGTGCTCATATTGAATCTGCTCGATTAAGGTCATTCTCTGGGAACTGCAACTGTCACAAGTAGGACCCACTGGAGTCGGCTCCTCACCCTCTTCCGTGACCTCCTCGACGGCAGGTTCTGGTTCAGCATCAGGAACCGGTTGGAAATGACCACATTCAATACATCTCAATCGATTCTCCCTAACGCTCAGCTCCTTCTCTAGCATTTTGTTAACTACTCCCAGAGGAACTGGTTCGGGTTGTGGTTCTGACTCCATTTTAACTCCTTTAGTTAGCCTTTCTAAGATGCTCCGGACGGACTATCAAGTCCTTGTCCATATTTCCTACACGGGTGCGGACCACATATGCTTTGCCTTGATTCCTAGTTATTTTACCAGTCAGTCCCTGAAATCTATGGTGGGGTTGCCCCTTATGGAAGGAAGGATCTATGACTATACTCACCATATCTCCATCATTGAATGTTTGAAGTGAACGTGTTATTGGTGATAGCCCTCGCTCCCTGCTTGGGCGTGACATCTTGTGGCGCGAACCACTCCTTAAACCTTGGGATCTCTTAGCCATTTTTTTTCTCGCTGTTATCAAGGTGAAGATTGAGGACGTCCAAAACCTCTACCTTGCACGGTGAATCGACCAGCAAGGACAAACTGGGATCTGTCCGACCCCCATCGCCGCTGACAAGTTCACGAATGTAGGTACCGTGCTGAGCCCTAATCTCCAGTTCCACCATCCCCTTAACAAAAGACTTGACAGTCATATAGTTAATCAGGCGAGGGCGTACTAAGTCAGCTCGACGATGCGATACTCGTGTAGGTGTCCGCTGTTCGACAACCGCGTTCGACAACCTCTGTGCCCCTTTCTTAAGGCTTTCGATAGAGAGTTCTCGAGATACCGATACGTCAACCCTATACGTTTTCTCACAAACCGTGTTTTTTAGTTGAGCAACTCTGGATCTCGGTACTATTTTCAGATTGGTGATCTTTATGCGGTCCTTATGTGACGAATTCGCATCTTCAGCAATATTAACCAGATCTAGCTCTCTTCTTTTGGGCCTCCTAAGTTCCAGGACAAAGGGGCGACCAGCACCTAACATCGCAGCATCGATGTCTTCACGACCCATACCATGGAACAAATCTTCATCAGACAAGCTAATTTCTAGGAACTTTTCAGCAATCAAGGACTGTACGGAATCAGGATATAATTGTCCAGTATTATTGCATTTCCGACATCCGACTCCTTTGCAACTGCTACACGGCCAGCGGGTTTGGGGTATTGTCCTATCAAATTTGTTGTAATTACCCTCGATAAATAGAGATCTTATTTCTAACTCAACCGTATCATAACGAGTATCGACAATAGCAACCGCATCCGGACTGTCAAGTAATGCATCAATACCGGATTTATTGTATACTCCTATCCCTATTTCCCGATTTAATTGGGATTTGATAGACTCACCCAGTTCTTCCCCAAATACAGACTGGAATTCTATCTCTTTCTCCAATATCTCGTTGTCAACTATGGTACCTATCTTGAAAGTGGAAAGTGAAAACTTGGAGAAATCCTCTAAAACCATTTCAATGAAATTCTCTATATCTCCAATCAGCCCATCACAAATCCTACATCCGGACTCGGCACAAATAAGGTCTTCCAGAACGGTATCTTCCTGAAGTTCAAATTGGTTCAACATCTCTAGACCACGTTCCCGATTATCCAGACCAAAACCTACACGCCCTACTGCCCTTCCTAGACACGAAATACAGAATGGGCCAAAGGATTCTATTTTTTTAAAATCAAACATTCTGCATTGACTCCCTAATTTCCATTGCCCTTTCAGGAATATCAGTAACAATGGAATGAATGCCTTTACGTAACAATGTTCTCAAAAGATCGTCATCATTGACGGTCCAGACTTGTATGGGAAGCTGCATCTTACTCAATTTTGTCATTAGCCCTACTTCAAATATCTTATAATTGGGTGAAAGAAAATCGGCGCCATCAACAGTTACACTCGAACCCGTAAAAGACTCCTTCAGAACATTGACGAATTGGGACATCGTCCATTCTTCGCCCATCAATAAACCGGTATAGACTTTACTATCTATTTCTTTAATTCTTTTAATCACTTGCCTGTCAAAGGATTTCATTATGAAATCGTCATATTCAAAATAGTCCAGTAGAATATTGATAACTTCATTTTCATATCCTGTTTCCTTGAGATCTATATCCACTTGAATCTTCCCCTTTGCTGACCGGAGAACTTGCTCCAGAGTAGGAATCTGGGTATTCATTTCAGTTACCTCAGAAAAAGACAGAGACATTAGTGGTTTATCACCAATTTCAGCATCGTGAAAGCAGACAATCTGGCCATCTCTGGTACGGCGGACATCAAATTCCACCATGTCTATGTTAAAGTCAATTGCATCTCCTATTGATTGTAATGTATTGTCTGGGCTTTCATTGGAAGTGCGGCCTCGGTGTGATATTATCTTGGTGACCATACAGTATAAGGGTGCTTACGCACCATGTTTAAATAGTGTGAGTAGGTGACAGACAGATTATCATGGAAAGTGATTCTGAACCGAGCAGTGGAACGTCTGGCAGGATAGAGGATTTGATTATAGATTTAGGTAATGAACGTTTCATGACCAGACATGAAGCCCTACAATCCCTTAGGGAAATGCTACCTTTACATGAAAGGGCGATATCCTCTGAACTAGTGAGATGGGTTCAGCTATACGGGAAATCTGACGCAGGCGGTAGTGCCTCATTTGTCAATAAAGCAGCCTTGGAACTGTTTCAAGAAATGACCGAAATAGGCCTTGAACCTCTAATCAACGATGGACTGAAAAACGGTGATTTTTATGCACGGAGAACCGCCATGGATGCGATTGGGCGAACTGGAAGACTTTCCATTATGCCCTATCTCATAGATGGAATGAAGGACGGGGACCGTTATACGAGATGGCATGCAGCCAAAGGACTTGGCCGGTTTGCAGGATCAAATGATGCAAGAGAAGCTCTCGTTGAGGGATTATCCGATAGTGATCCTTATGTACGTAGAAGAGCGGGACGATCACTGGAAAGATTTGGAGGAGTTGGTCCAAGCGAAGATAAAGTCGAAGGACCTATGGAAGAAGGTGGTACAGGGGACATAGATGGTGATGGAATTCCAGATTCTGAAGATGATGAACCAAGAAAGGCAGACTACGATTCAATGACCGTAGCTCAATTGAAGAAAGTTCTGAAGGAAAAAGGAATGACTGTTTCCGGAAAGAAAGCAGATTTAATAACTAGATTGAAAGAGTAAGTTAAGGCGTTGTTCTTCGCATCGTGCGTGGGAAAGGAATTACGTGCTTAATATGATCTGAACCACAAATCCAGCTTACCGTTCTATCAATACCAAGACCAAAACCAGAATGTGGAACGCTACCAAATTTCCTGATATCCAAATACCATCCATAGGATTCGGGTTCCAAATCTTCTTCCTTAATCCTCTCAATAAGTTCATCTGGGGACCACACTCTCTCGCCTCCTCCAATTATTTCGCCATATCCCTCAGGTGCCAATAGATCGTGACAAAAAAGGGCTTTAGGGTCACTGGGATCTGGCCTATGGTAGAATCCCTTCTCCTTTGGAAAATGAGTTATGTAAAGCGGGGAACGAAGTTCCTGAGTGAGCGCTTTTTCCTCCTTGTATCCGAAATCATCACCCCATCCCAAATCAAATCCCATAGAATTCAGTTTGTCTAAAACATCTTCATATTTTATCTTGTCAAAAGGGGCCTTGATATTCTCCAAGACTGAAACATCCCTTCCAAGAAATTCCAACTCTGTCCTGTTAGCAGATAAAACCTCCTTCAGGATGTACACAATCATACCCTCTTCAAGTTCCATCATCTGATGGTTGTGGAGCCATGCTGACTCAACCTCAGCATGCCAGAACTCTGTCAGATGGCGCCGTGTTCGAGATTTTTCAGCTCTAAACGATGGAGCAAGAGTGAATATGTTCTCCAAGCCAAACATCGTAGCCTCTGCATACAATTGCCAGGATTGACTTAAGTGCGCATAGAACTTTTGACCGCTTTCCTCATTTTCATCATCATATGACACATTGAAAAGTGTAGAACCACCTTCACAGGCTGACGTGGTGAAGCTTGGTGACTGTATCTCTGTGAAATCCAAATTGGTCCAGTAGTCTCTGAATGCTTTGAAGACTGTTGAGCGAATCTTAAGAGCTGACACCATATTCCTGCTACGCAGCCATAGATGCCTATTGTTCAGTAGATGTTCGTCACTTTGGTCCTTAGTTATAGGGAAAGTTTCAGCAAAATGGAAAACCTCGAACTTGGACGCCCTAATTTCCCATCCACCCGGAGCTCTATCATCCTTTACCGGTTCACCTTCTAATATCACCGATGATTCAATCAGTGCCTTGCTAGCTCCATCGAAGTCAGACTTTGCCACTTTGTCTCTGGAGACTGTACATTGAATTACACCTGTAGAATCCCTCACAACAACGAAGGCCAGCTTTCCGGAAGAACGGGTTCTATAGATCCATCCTCTGATTTTGACAGATTTCCCAGATTTACCAGATAATACATCGCGAATCAAAGTGTAACCTGCGTCATCGGGGAATTCAGGGTATTCCATATTAACGCGATTAGATGCTCTGTCAAATAACTTTCCGATACTCACTTGTTGGGAAGGTTTGATTTTATATACAGTAGGCGAGTGCGCTCATCCCAATAATGAAGAGAAGTTCCCGAGTCTGGAAAAAAGCCGGAAAACAACGTTGGAAGTGGCGTAAGAAGAAGATGCGCCGCCGAAAGCGTGAAAGAAAGCGTAACAAGTAAACTTAGATTGAACTTATCGACATATTTGCTTATAACGGCATTATATAAGGGTCTAAGATGCCAGTAATTAATATAGAACTTGAAGACCTTAATCGAATGCTTAAGAGTCCAATAAGTTCCGCCGATTTTTCTAGAATCATTCCTGAAATTGGAGCTGATCCGGATGAAATTGGAAAGAATGAAGCCACCATAGAATTCTTTCCAGATAGGCCTGATTTACTGTCAACCGAGGGTGTAGCGCGTGCTGTGAGGGCATTCACAGAACAAAAACTTGGATTGGTGGTGTATGATACCAAGCCAGCGTCAACCCATATGATTGTTTCACCCGATGTACTCAAGATTCGACCGTTCGTACTGGGTGGGATTGCAAGAAGTGTTAAACTGGATGATACCTCGATAAAATCCTTAATGGAACTTCAGGAAAAGTTACACGTAACTCTGGGTCGAAAGAGAAGAAAGGTATCTATTGGAATACATGATCTATCCAAATTGAAAGCGCCATTCAACTATGGCACCTGCTCACCACATGAACCAGCCTTCATACCACTCCAAAAAGACTATGAAATGACACCCGAGGAGATCCTGAATGAGCATCCTAAAGGAATGGAATACGCGCATCTACTGGAGGATTTCAAAAAATACCCCCTAATTACTGACGCGAATGGGGAAGTCGCCTCCTTGCCACCCATAATTAATGGAGTATTGACAACCATCACAAAGAAAACTAAAGAAGTACTGATTGATGTTACTGGATTGGAGCAAGAAGCTGTTGAGGCCTGCCTCAATATTGTTGCTGCTGCCTTGGTAGAACGTGGTGGAGAAATTGAACAATTAGAGATAAGATACCCCTCTGAAAAGATAATTGTGCCAAGAATGGAGCCCAAGATTCATAAAATCAAAAATGACTACTTAGTTAGTTTATTGGGTTTTGATCCTGGGAATTTTGCCATATTCAAGGCATTCCGAAAATGCGCCATGG
Source organism: Euryarchaeota archaeon UBA136 (assembly GCA_002506485.1). Taxonomy (GTDB): domain Archaea; phylum Thermoplasmatota; class Poseidoniia; order MGIII; family CG-Epi1; genus CG-Epi1. The sequence goes on from DAXQ01000068.1 coordinate 14,503, forward strand.
AACCTGACCTGAAGGATGATATATGGCATGTCAAAGTTCCTGCTTACAGATCTGATATACTTCATCCTATCGATTTATTGGAAGAAGTAGCAATTGGAATAGGATACGAAGAGATACCGGAACATCTACCCCAGGAGGCCCACTTTGGTGAAGGCCTCAAATCCCGGACATTAGAAAGTAAGTGTAGAGAAACCATGTTGGGTGTTGGATTTCAAGAAGTTGTGACCTTGACCCTGACGTCTACGAAAATGTTGCATGAGAATACTGGAAGGGAGAGTGAATATGAAGCTGAAGTGTCTAATCCCGTTACTGAGGATTACCATATGCTGCGTTCTAGTATTTTGCCTAGTCTTCTGGAGCTTCTAAGCAGCAATCGCCATCGAGAATTGCCACAGAAAGTATTTGAGGTAGGGCAAGTAATCAGAGAACACTCTAATCGAATGTCTTTAGCATGGATTGAATTGGAAAGCAAGGGTACTTTCTCAAAGGCCAGAACTACAGCCGAAAGCATTGCACATAGATTAGGTATTTCCGGTGAAACTGCAGAAGGAAAAGACCCTGCTTTCATACCTGGAAGATGTGCTCAAATCAAAACGAAAGACATCACCTTGACTTATGGCGAGATACATCCCAGTGCTTTGGAAAAATTTGAACTGGGATATCCTGCGATTGGTGGTGAGATTCATTGGTAAAGTTACCTGTCTGTTTTGAATCAAGGTCTACAGCTACTATTTTTAGAAAAATGCTGGATGAAATAGGGCATGAATACAAACGGAAAAATGTCAGCCGTTCATATACCCGAGTCGCTGTGGTGATTGCACTAGAAAGGACAGCATTAGTTCATAGATACGAAATCGGGGATGGGGGCCTTATAGTAGACATCTGGGAAGAGAAACCCAGCTCTGGTAGCGTAACTTACATTGAGATAAGAGGAGGAGGTGAAGCTGAACAGAGAGAATTACTGCAAAGATTCTCGGAGAAGTTACCACGCCGACCATGGGAATACACATTTGGACAAAAACTTAGGAATGGATGGTTAAGTCAAGGAATTATGGGCGCCAAGAAGTCTTGGCATAAGGTAATCGGATGAGCCTGCTGAAAGATATCGAACCGATTAAAACTAAAGATTTTTTGAAAGAAAAATTCAAAGATTACTACAAAGATGCCGAGATAACACTACCGCCTAGATTTACATCAAGGGAATGGGGATTCCTCAGTTGGAGGGGGGGAATTATGAATCGGCATGTCAAATTTAAATCGACAAAGGAAATTAGTGCCTATTTAGCTAGAGTGGCACCAGCACATTGCTATCACTCAGTTGCCTATTATGAGGACCCGGGTAAAAACACAATGATTGATAAACAATGGCAAGGTGCAGATCTGATATTTGATCTGGATGCTGACCACTTGCCTGAGATGGAGGATGTGAAGAAAGGAAAAATAGCATTTTCAAGACTTATGGAATTTATAAGAGAACAAACCCATAGACTAGTTGTCGATGTGCTATTAGGTGATTTCGGATTGAACGAGGAAGATTTATTGATTACCTTTAGCGGAGGAAGAGGTTATCACGTCCATGTAAGAACCCCTACAGTTCTGACATTACCATCAGGAGCAAGAAGAGAATTAGCAGATTATATGACCGGGAAAGGACTGAACACAAACCGAATTTTAGACGATGCGGGATATACTATAGAAGTACCTGTAAGGGGCAAAGGTATGGAGAGAAAGAATCTAGGTGTGGAGAAATTACCGGATAAAAATTCTAAAAGCTGGAGAGGGGCCATTGCTAGACAAATTCACAAAATACTGGATGACCTCAGGGAGCATGAGCCCAAAGAACTGAAAAAAATAACTAAACAATTAGGAATAAGAATCAATACTGGAGACCTAAAAAAAGATAATGAAAAACTCTTCAACAAACTTTCTAAGGCTTCTAAAAAGAAGTTAGTCCGAATTGCCCTAAAAGAAACTGCAATCTATCCTGATGAACCTGTAACTGGAGACATACATCGCCTCATTCGTTTACCAGGGTCTTTACATGGTGGTTCAGGACTTAGGGTGACTGTGTTGACTTCGAAGAAACTAGAAACATTCGATCCTATGAAAGAGGCTATCGCTTTTGGAGAAGGGCCTGTAAAGGTCCGTTCTATCGTGAATCACCCAGTTACGATGGGGGATGGGATTGCCACATTAAAACCTGAAAGTGTTGTTGAATTACCAGAAATGGCAGCCGTCTATTTTATGGCCCGGAATTGGGCACATCTAGCTCTTGAAACATGATTTGCGGGGTCGATGAAGCTGGGAAAGGACCGGTAATAGGACCATTGGTTGTTGCAGCGGTCAAGGTCGATAACGCTAAAGATATTGAAAATCTGGGATTCAAAGACTCTAAACAATTAACACCAAAGAGAAGAAAAGAATTGGCCGATTTGATTAAGAATAAATTTCACTATGCTGTTGAGATCATTGAGCCAGAGATTGTTGATGAATATAGAAGGAAAAATAAATTGAACCAGTTAAACCGGGAAGCCTTTGAAAGACTAATCAGCAAACTAAATCCAATGGTAGCCTATGTTGACGCTGCCGACGTAAATGAGGACAGGTTCGGAAATGAAATCAAGAAGGGACTGACAAATCAGAATGATACGGATGTTATATCCATGCACAAAGCCGATGCAAAGGTACCAGTAGTTGCAGCGGCATCCATAATCGCCAAGGAAACTAGGGAAAAAGAAGTTGGAAGAATAAAGCATAGAATCGGTGATTTCGGTAGCGGATATCCATCTGATGAAAAAACAATTAAGTTTTTGAAGAGCTTCTATGCTGATAATGGAAAGTGGCCTGAGGGAACCCGGAGAAGTTGGAAGACTTTAGACCGGATAAGGCCAGTTAAGACTCTCGAAGAATTTGGTGAAAAAAATGACTGATCTAAGCAAACTGCTAAACGAAAAAGTTATAGAATTCAATTCTAAGATAAAAGATGAATCTGGTACAGCTAAAATGATAGAAGGAAAGACCCGAACCATCTGTATTTGTGTCTCAGACGGGGATAATCACTTCAGTAAACTGGAAAACCTCGAACTCGAAAATTTCTCAATAACCGATGACACCAGTGCAGACCTAAAAGTCACGGCCTCTTCAGAGATTCTGGAGGCTCTTATATCTCGAACCATGTCACCCGTTAAAGCTTACATGAAAGGCGATCTTAAGGTCAAAGCCAGCTTAATGGATATGCTCCTTCTGAAAAAACTATTCTGAGATTCTCTCAAATATCTGATTGGACAAATCGGCTATCTGCTTGGGAGACAAAACCTCGGCCCTCTGGTCCATATGTTCCAAATCCTCTACTTCTAGATTAGGAAAAGTAAGTTTCAAGCAATTTCGAATCTTTTTGCGTCGATGCATGAAGATGGATTTTACAACTTTCTCGAAATTATCAAAATCTGATAATTCATAATCTGGTGAATGGCGAACCAATCGGACCACCTGTGAATGCACCTTGGGTTGGGGCTGAAATGCTGTCTTAGAAACTTTGAACAGTTTTGTGGTTTTAGCATAGTGATTGGCCATAACTGATAGACGGCCATAAGTTTTGGAACCAGGTTTGGCGATAAGCCGATTGGCAAATTCTTCCTGAAACATTAGAATGGCACGGTTCCATTCGAAATCGAATAACCTAAACAGAATTGGGGATGAAATAGAATAAGGCAGATTAGCTACAATCACCTCAATCTCCGGAATATCAAATTTCAGAATGTCGTCTTCCACTATTTCAGCCAGGTCTGCAAATTTCTGCTTGAGAACAACCGCTAGCCACTTGTCCTTTTCAACTGCTAATAATTTACCTAAGGGTACCAATCTTTCAGTTAGAACACCGCGTCCAGGCCCTATTTCTAATATCCTTTCACCATCCTCAATCGATGCTTCAGCAACAATCCGGTCTGCAATCTTTTGATCTATCAGGAAATTTTGACCTAACATCTTCTGCTTACGGCGTGAATGGTGGGCCGGGGCGGAATCGAACCGCCGATCTTCGCCTTGTAAGGGCGACGTCATAACCCCTAGACCACCGGCCCTAGTATGAAAGTATATCTTGAGGTTCGAGCGTTGTCTAAACACTGTAGTACTAAATGCCATCCCTCAATTATAAATACGGTTTCGCGTGCGACCGGATATGTTCAGTGAGATGGAGCAGATGGGTATAATTCCATCCGCTTTACATTGTAATCTTACACAGGATGAATGGAAGGTACTGGAACTTGAAAGAGGCGAAGGAAGACTATCTGATAACAACACCGTGATTGTTGATACGGGAATCTATACTGGAAGATCTCCAGACGACCGTTTCATTGTAAAGAGCAAGTCAAACCAACACTTGATTGACTGGGGTGAAATTAATCAACCTCTTAGTGAAAAAGCATTTGATGAGATGGAAAAGCTTGTCAAAAACGAGATGAATGGAAAAGAACTTTTTGTTTTTGATGGGTTTGCAGGGGCCGATAAAAGGTACCAACTTTCACTGAGAGTAGTTACTCTAAAAGCATGGCAAGGACACTTTTCACACAACATGTTCATAAGACCAAACGCTGAAGAATTGGAAGATTTTGTTCCTGAATTTACAATCCTGAATGCCTATTCCACAGACGTTGAGAATTGGAAGGAATTGGGGCTCAACTCCAAAGTCTTTATTGTTCTAAACCTTGACAAGAAAATGGCCATAATAGGAGGAACTGAATATGGTGGGGAGATTAAAAAATCCGTTTTTTCAGCCCTCAATTATTACCTTCCTCTCAAAGGCGTAATGCCTATGCATTGTTCAGCAAACATAGGAAAGAATGAGGATTCGGCCTTGTTCTTTGGCCTTAGTGGCACGGGCAAGACAACTCTGTCTACAGACCCAGATAGGAGATTGATTGGTGATGATGAACACGGATGGTCTGATGAAGGAATCTTCAATTTTGAGGGTGGTTGTTATGCTAAGACAATCAATCTTGACCCTGAAAAAGAACCTGATATTTACAATGCCATTAGACCAGGGGCTCTTCTTGAAAACGTCGGTACGGATAAAAATGGGACAGTTGACTATAGTGATGGATCCATCACTGAAAATACAAGAGTCTCATATCCTCTCAATTATATTCAGAACATAGAACCCTCAGAGCAGGGGGGACATCCACGCAATGTAATATTTCTAACCTGTGATGCTTTTGGTGTTCTTCCTCCAATTTCAAAGTTGACTGTTGAGATGGCCATGTATCATTTTTTGAGCGGATACACGGCAAAAGTCGCCGGTACAGAGAGAGGAATCACTGAACCCGTGGCTACTTTTTCAACCTGCTTTGGAGCACCATTCATGCCTCAATACCCGACAACCTATGCTAAACTTCTAGGTAAGAAACTAAAGAGACACAGGGCCCAGACATGGTTAGTCAACACTGGATGGAGTGGAGGTGCTTATGGTATTGGAAAACGAATAGATTTGCCTATCACCAGAAGGATGCTATCCGCTATATTGAATAGAGAATTAGAGGATGTAAACTTTGTTCCCGATCCAATTTTCAAGGTCCTGATTCCTGAGTCCGTATCTGGAGTGGAAAGTAGAATACTAAATCCAAAAAATACCTGGGATGACAAAGAGGCTTACGATAAGAAGGCTGGTGAATTAGTTAAGCTATTCAAAGATAATTTTGTGAAATACGAAAGCTTGGGTGACTACGCAAAAGCTGGGCCCGTTTAGAGAAAATCGGATACCAATTCTCTTTCCGAAACAAGTTCGGCGTTTGTTTTGGCTATTGCTGCCTTAGCAAACGTATCATGCTCGAAATCTTCAACGATTTCATAATTTCCATGAGAAACCGTTCGGACTGGCATTCCTGCCCATACTCCTTCCGTAAATCCGTATTCCCCTTTACTATGGACCACTACTGAATGAATTTTACCGTCAACTGTATCCAAGCTTTGGCAGTGATTAATCAATGCATTGGCCGCAGATGCAGCGCTTGAAAGACCCCGTGCCTTGATTATGGCTGCCCCTCTCTTTCCGACTGCAGAAATAAACTGGTTCTTCAACCAATCATGATCAGAAATTACCTCTGTTACTGGGTTGTTCGATATCAATGCGTTTGAAAAGTCTGGAAACATAGTGGGACTATGATTACCAAAAATTGCCATTCGGGACACCTCTGTAACATCCATTCCTGCTTTTTCAGCAAGCATTGCAACAGCTCGATTTTGATCGAGACGAGTCATGGCTGTAAAACGTTCTGGACCAAATCTGTCAGATTGTGAGGCAGCGATCATACAATTGGTATTGCAGGGATTACCAACGACCACAATGCGACAATTGTCTGCCGCATTGGCTGCGATTGACTTTCCTTGACCGACAAATATTTTTCCGTTGTCCTTTAACAAATCAGAACGCTCCATGCCTGGCCCCCTAGGCTTGCTTCCAATCAAAAGACAGAGATTTGAACCGCTGAATGCTTCGTCTGGAACCGAGGTTACCATCACGTCATCCAAGAGCGGAAAAGCACAGTCCTGTAATTCCATTGCAACGCCTTTCAAGGCATCCAAGGCAGGAGGAATCTCAAGTAATTGTAGTGAAACTCTCATTTCAGGGCCAAACATTTCACCAGCTGCTATTCTAGGTAGTAAACTGTAACATATCTGACCTGCAGCCCCAGTTACCGTAATACGTGCTGATGACATCAAACACTTATGGCGGTGGAGACATAAAATTAACACTGCTATTTACCCCTAATCACCCATAACCCTTTTAGAGCACGTGACTAATAGGGAGGTATGAATATGCCCGTCACCGATGTTAAGAAATACGATATCAACAGAAGAATATATCTTCCTAAATGGGTTGAGGAAGAATTAGGGATTAACCCTGGAGAGTCCTATGTCACCTTTGTTCGAAATGGTGAAGATGTCCTAATCAAGAGAGTAAGCATAAGTATAGCCTAAATTGTTTCCTTGAGCCACTGAAGATCGCTCTGGTAGAGCATTCTAATATCCTTGATACCAAGACGTAACATGGCTAATCTTTCTAAGCCCAATCCCCATGCCAGGACTGGACAATCTATACCAAAAGGTGCAGTGACCTCAGGACGGAAGATACCTGAACCTCCAAGTTCAAGCCAACTGTCACCAAACTTGACCTCAACTTCCATGGATGGCTCAGTGTATGGAAAATAAGCTGGACGAACACGAACGTCAGGGAATCCCATTCTACGGTAAAATTCTTTGAGAACTCCTATTAACATACCAAAATTAGCTTCAGGTTCCACTATTATGCCCTCAACTTGTGTGAATTCGGGTAAATGCGTTGCATCTAATGCCTCTCGACGAAAGACTCGTCCTACACTGAACACACGAATGGGAGGCTCAGAATGCTCGGATAAATATCGAATCGTGCCCACCGTTGTATGGGTTCTCAGAAGCGCTTGCTGAGCTACCTCCCGACTCCAGTCACTACCCCAACCAACTGACTCTGTTTCACCACCATCCTCATGAATAGCCTTTACTCGATCCATGGTCTCTTCATCGTTTATAACAAATGAGGCTGGCTCTGACAGATAGAATGTATCCTGCAATTCCCGTGCTGGATGATCCTGTGGAATGAATAGTGCATCCATGTTCCAAAAAGCAGATTCAACATAATCTCCCTCGATTTCAGTGAATCCCATTTGAAGAAATATGGACCGAATTTCCTCTGTGAAATGTGTCAGGGGATGAAGGGTCGCGTGGTCTGTGGGTTCAACATTGGTATCAAGCCCATATCTCTGGAAGACCTTGTCTTTCCAAACACCAGATTGTATCATCTCAGGCGTCAACTCTCCAATAAGATTGTCATCAATACTCTTTAGATCGAAATTCTGGCCGTCAGGAGTTAGGCTGAACTTTCTAGTGATTTCCTCCCTAGTTTCTAACAGTTGTCTCCCTTTTAGTAAAGTCAGACCCTCTTTGTCAACCTTTTTCTCAGATATGGGCCGTCGATTCAATAGGACTAATAGAGGCTCATCTGGAGTCTCATTGAGATTTCCTGTTGGAACTAATTTAAGGCCACCCTCCGTCTTTTCCAAGTCTACAAAGTTTTTCCGTTTCAACCACCCAACAACTACCTTCTTTTCGCCTTCATCCAGTGGTAAATCCTCAATTGGAGATTCTCCAAATTGGTTAAGCCATTCCGCTGCTCTTCTCTCAGGTAAACCTTCCTCCGCATATTTCTGACCTTCATTATTGGTCAAATAGAATGTTGTAGACTTCTCGGATATCTTCACCAGGCCTTTACTTCTAAGCCAGGATGCCGCAGACATTGTCTCCTTTTCACCAAGACCTGATGCTAAAGAGGCCTCTGAAGGAGAAAGAGTGCCTCCTTGCAAAGCTTTGAGAATTTTTATCTCGTTTGATGATAAGTCCACTTTTACCATTACACTAGGGAGTTTATTAATCTGCTCGAAAGCCGAACGATTCTAACTCTTTTAGTACCTCTTCAAAGACCTCTTCTGGTTCTTTGTTATTTGTATCCAGTATGATGTCATAACCCTCTAAATTACCATAATCAAAACCGTAAAGGCCGGAGTATCGGTGCCTATCATCCTCATCCCGGTTCTGGTTCTCCATGAATTGATCTATAACCTCTCCTCCAATATCAAGTACTTGAATTTCGGTTCTTAGCTCTTCTAGATTCCCATACTTTTTGCTGGGAATCTGACTCTTTCCTGTCTGATAGGCGGCCTCTCCGGATTCCCTACGTAAAAAACGTAGTGCCTGTTCACGAATTGAACATTGGAAATACAAACGAACGATGTGTTTCTTTCCTAGACTCGCCATAAAACTTCCCATGTAAGCTGGTTGTCGACCTTCAATTACCGCCAAATTTGATTGAATTTTATTTCCGGCAATCATTTGGCAGGTTTTGTAGTCTATATCCACGTCAATACCTCTTTCTGTCAGTAGCAAACGTGCCTGTTCAGCAACGGTTATACCTCTGTTTGCTGCAGCTTCTCTGAAAAGCATTCCCACAGAACGGAAAGCTCCACCAAAATGCTCTGCCAAACTCTCAGCCTGTGTAGATTTACCTGTAAGTTGGTCTCCAGCAATTAGAATCATAGGTTTCTTGGTGATTGCACTCTTTAATTCATCTATTGAGTTTTCGCCAATGTACTTCCTAAATGCAGCTTCAATTCCCGAAATATAATCCACTACTCTGAGGGCTGAGTGGCAGTATTTACATGTTTTGGGTTTAGCAATTAAATGAGGGGTTCAGATGACCTATAAGTGGATCTCCAAAATCCATTACTCTACCATCCCAATCTTCTTCTGCAACAAGTGCAATTAAACTATTCGGAGCTTCATCAATTATTTTCCACCCTAATTCAGCAGCCAATCTATTAGAAAAATCTAACACTTCATCATAAGATAGCATATTTTCCTTACTCAAACGTTTTCGTGCAGGACCTAAATGCATGTATGATTTTACTTCAATCATGACTTGCTCTCCAGCTAATCTGATTAATTCAGCATAACCTAAAACATCAAAATCATTCCAACCTTTAACTACAGTCATTCTAAGAACTTTTCTAGTCTTTAATCCATCCATTAACTTTAGAGTTCCTTTGATTTTATCCCAGAAATTTGGAATTAAAGGAATATCTATTTTCTTCCATGTATCCTCATCCGGAGCATCTAAGGACATATACAATTGAGTTGGTAATGAATCTTCATCTCTTAGTCTTTCGACCATTTCAGGATGCAATCCATTCGTTACTAAAAATGAAGAAATCTTACGGGATCTGAGTTCTCTAAGCATATCTGGAAGACCCTGATACAAAGTGGGCTCACCAGTTAAAGAAATTGCAAAATGTCTAACTGTTTTAGATTCTGTAAACTTCTGCTTATCTATTTTTGGATTACCGCCAAATCCTGATAATTTTCTCAAATGACCCTCAATCGATCCTTGAACTATATCTACAGGATTATCCTTAGCATATTCCATTAAATCCTGTTTACCTGAAAACATCTCATTTGCTCTCCAACAATAAACACATTTCTGGTCACAAGCTACTGCTGCAGGAGTCATCTGCGTACATTGATGAGAACGAATTCCATAAAATTTCTGTTTATAACAACCACTAGTCTCTTCATTCAAACCTTTCTTCGTCCAACCACATATTTCGACAGCTGAATGATTGCCAACTATCTCATAGGATGCATTCTCAAGAGCTTTCTTGTATTCATCCGTGAAAAGAAGATTTCCTTCTTCAGTATTAGATTCCATCATATTTCAGAGAGTTCCCTGACATTTTCCAATTCCCAGGTGTAGTAGGTTAATATAATCGTATAACTTATGCTTTCACTCGTAAGCGGGGTGGTGTCTGCAAGTGCGCTCTCTGATGTATATGTAAATGTTCCACCCATCCATTCACCACTTTTTTCAAAAGAAGACACAAAAGCATCAGGACTATCTGCAGTATCTGAAACGGTTTCAGGTAATTGATTAACAGGCCAGACTATTGTTATTGTCCCTCCACCACCTTGACTATTTTGGCTATCACTTGCCGTATTATTCTGTGAAGATACATCAAAAGTCACTTGGCGACCACCGCCTCCACCCCCGTTTGCATTCCAATCCACTTCCACGTCAAAATGGGAAATGCGCATATTCAAAATATAGTCCCAATCTGCTTCCTCAACAATATAACCAAAATCAACATAGTCGCCTTGATCTTCTAATGTACCTGAAAAAGAGGGGCCTGAATTCTCTGTAATTATTACATCTGCAGTGAAAGCCTTGGAGCCGCCTAAGTCCGAAACCATTATCGAATTTGCAGCTGAAGAAAACGTAAACATTAGCATAACAACAATAATCAGGAAACCAGATAGACCAGAGATTAGACGGCCAGTTATGGTAAAACCTAGCTGGTCAAATCGATATATCTCCTTGTTATTGTAACTTTCAAACCTGGACAGTCCATCCGATATTTTGCCAGTTATAGATACCGCGTTCTGTTCACGAGCCATCGTTGACTCATTTAAGTTGGGCTTATTTAGTTTTCAGTTATCTTTCTACGAACAACCGGTCGTTGCTCCACAGTTTACGCATTTCAGACAACTACCATTTGCAACAAGAGTAAACTGGCCACATTCAGGGCAAGGATCTCCCACAAAACCAAACTTTTCAGCCTCCTTAACAGTTGAATCATCACCGGAAATAGTGGGTGCTGTAGCTAGCTCTGGTATATTGGTCTGGGAAATCGATGTGTCTGCCATGGCAGAATCCATATCATCCAATGTCAGTTGTATCTCATGGCCATCAGTTGCATTTCCAGCTGGGCTGAGACCTGAACTTAGATTCTGTTCTGTCTCGGCTTCGCCATCACTCCGAACTATATCTGGCTGCAAGTCTTCCGGTTTTACGTGTGCCAAATCTTCACGATTCAGATAACTGACAGCAAGGTCACGGAAAATATAGTCAATAATACTGGTTGCCATTTTAATTCTATCATTTCCAATAACTGGGCCATTAGGCTCAAATCGGTTGAAGATAAATGCATCCACAAACTCAGTTAGTGGAACTCCATGTTGTAGACCTAGGCTAACTGCAATCGCAAATGCGTTCGTCAAAGCCTTGAATGCTGCTCCCTCTTTATGCATATCAATGAATATCTCTCCCAGAGTTCCATCAACATATTCTCCAGTATGGAGGTAAACATTGTGACCTCCAATCTTTGCTTTCTGAATATAGCCACCACGCCTATTCGGTAAACGTCTTCTTTGGGCAATATATCGAGTGACCACTTTGTGGGCCAAAGGTTTGGCATCTGGAATCGGCAGGGCCTCAGCCATTACTTCAACTGCCTGTTCAGTGCTCATCAAGCCTTCTGCCATCAACTCATCTTCCTGAACATCTACTTTTAGAACCGTACCTGACATCAATGGTTGGCTCAATTTTGAACCATCTCTATACAAGGCATTGGCCTTTATCATGGACCTCCAAGAATCCATGTAAGCTTGTTTGATATCCTCAATAGTGGACTCATGAGGCATATTGATTGTCTTGGAGATAGCTCCGGAGATGAATGGCTGGGCCGCTGCCATCATATTGATATGAGCATTCCAGGAAATGAAACGCTTACCATACTTGCCACATTTGTTTGCACAGTCAAAGACCGCCAAGTCTTTTTCCTTGATATGAGGGGCGCCTTCTATTGTTAGTCTGCCAAATATATAGTCATTAGCCGCTTCTATCTGCTCTTTTGTAAAGCCCAGATGGGAAAGTAAACTAAAGTCCAATTCTTCAAGATGAGGATCTTCGACACGCAATTTCTGTTTGCAAAAATCATGCCCAACCAATGACGGAGTAATCAGTAAACTGAGTGATGTGAAACGATCTATTTGTGATTCTATTGAATCAATAACCTCTGGAGTAAGGCCCTTTCTCTTCAATGATTCCCTATTTATCTCCGGCGAACCTTCAAATGTTCCAAATCCTATAACATAGTCAACAATTTCCTTAGATTGAGAGACATCATAACCAAGGCGATTCAGAGCTAATGGTACCGATTGATTGATTATCCGTAACATTCCCCCTCCTGCTAAGGTCTTGAATTTAACGAGAGCAAAATCAGGTTCAATTCCTGTAGTGTCACAATCCATCACAATACCGATAGTCCCAGTAGGCGCAATGACCGTGGATTGAGCATTTCGAAAACCGTTTTCTTCTCCTAAATCAACAGCTAAATCCCAAGAATCCCTTGCAGCACTGAGCAAATACTCTGGGCAGTAATTAGGGTCAATTCCCCTTGGCTTTACAGTGAGTCCCTCATAATCCTCATCTGGTGTTGTATAAGCTGCTCTTCTATGATTTCGGATAACACGTTGCATATTCTCCTTGTTATGCTCGTATCTCGGGAAAGGACCTTTAATAGAAGCCATCTCGGCACTAGTTGCATAGGAGATTCCACCTAATACTGACGTAAGTGCACCGCAAATGGCAGATGCTCGATTATCATCATATGGTATCCCCATTCGCATCAGAAGAGAACCAATGTTAGCATAGCCTAATCCCAACGTTCTATAATCATAACTACGCTGCGCAATCTCTTTCGAAGGAAATTGGGCCATAAGAACTGATATTTCAAGAGTAACTGTCCAGAGACGAATGGCATGACTGTATTCTTCAGTCTTAAATTGGGTTGATTCATCATCATAGAATTTAACAAGATTCAAACTAGCCAGATTGCAAGCTGTATCATCCAAGAACATGTACTCTGAACAGGGATTACTGCCATTTATCTTTCCATCTGGTAAACAAGTGTGCCACTCATTGATAGTCGTGTCGTATTGAAGTCCTGGATCTGCACAAGACCAAGCCGCCCGGGCTATACTATCCCAAAGTTTGTTTGCTGGAAGTGTTTTAGATGGTTTTGGGTCACGGCCTTCGCTCTCTGCATCCTCGAGTTCGGTCCTCCAGTACAAATTCCAGTCACTTTCACCTATGACAGCTTGCATGAAGTCATTGCTGACCCTTACCGAATTGTTACTATTCTGGCCTGAAACTGTAGCATATGCATCCCCTTCCCATGAAGTATTGTAAGTATCAATCTCGATATGGGTATAGCCCTGTTCTCCCAAATCCAGAACGCGGGCAATCAAATTATCTGGGACATAGGCCTTCAAAGCTGAATTAATCGATTTAGCCAGTGATTTGTTCACTGACTGATCAAAACGTGACCCATCATCAGGGTGGGCCTGGATTGCAGCCAGTATCTCATTACCATGATTTTGAAGATGCTGGGAACCAGCTACCAAAGCCGCAACCTTCTCCTCCTCTGTCAGCTTCCAATTAATGAAATTCTCAATATCTGGATGATCCATATCCAGGCAAACCATCTTGGCCGCCCGGCGAGTGGTCCCACCAGATTTTATTGCACCGGCAGCCCGATCCCCGATTCTCAAGAAAGACATCAGGCCTGAGGACATTCCGCCTCCTGAAAGTGGCTCTCCTTCACCCCTGATCTTAGAAAAGTTACTGCCAGTTCCGGAACCGAACTTGAAAAGACGAGCCTCACGCGTCCAAAGGTCCATTATACCACCCTGATTTACCAGATCATCAGATACGGATTGGATAAAACAGGCATGAGGTTGAGGATGCTCATAGGCATTGACCGACTTTTCCAGTTCCTCCGTTTCAGGATTGATAAAATAATGTCCTTGGGCCGGACCTTCAATTCCATAGGCCCAATTCAAACCGGTGTTGAACCATTGTGGAGAATTTGGAGAAACCATTTGGAAAGCCAACATATAACACATCTCATCATAGTAAGAACGAGCGTCCTTCTCACTGGCAAAATAGCCATATTTCCATCCCCAGTAAGTCCAGGTCCCTGCCAAACGACGGAACGTCTGTTTTCCATCTATTTCCTCACCTAGACTCGTAGATTTGGAATCTGGAACACTCTTTTGGAGCCAGATAGGGACATCAAGCTCCTTGATCTTTTTCAATTTTTTAGGTACACCTGCCTTACGCAAGTATTTCTGAGCAAGGACATTGGCTGCAACCTGACTGTAATTGTCAGGCAGATTAACATCTTTCATAGAGAAAGCTGTAGAACCATCAAAGTTCCGAATCTCAACATCTCTCTTCTCCCACTTTAACTTCTGGAACGGATCCTTACCGGTCTTTGTAAATTTGCGGTCTATTTTTAGTCCATTTACCTTAGCTGGCAATCAAGCCACCCCCAAGGGTGGCGAAAAGGGTCACAAATCAAGAATATATGATTTAATTTCACGGTTTGCCGCTATTGAGGTACTACATAATAAGCGTTGCATACTATCAGAAAAAAATACTACTTTCCATTTTTGTAGTTAGTACCACCCTAAAAAAGTCAAAAAAATGGTAGAACCTGCCAAAAATGGGGTGCTGGTTCCACTACATTAAACAATAAAAATAGATAATATACTAATTCGCTAATTAACGTAATAACTGGATTTTAGATTTATCGACTGCCTATGGTCTCCCGCCAATCCAAACCAACCGTGCGGCGACCGATTTTACACACCGGTGGAAAGACACGTTTATGAATCGAAAGTTTGATTAAATTGTCGACCCTTTCTACTGACTCTGGACCAATGCCAGTTTTAGAGGATATCCTTTTAAAGGATAATTGCCTTTCCAGACCCAATAATATTTGATCTAAAGTGGCATAGTCAATTCCTAATTCATCCTCATCTGTTTGACCTTCCCACAACTCTGCCGTAGGCTTTCTATCCAATATTCTCTTGGGAATACCCAAATCTTTGGCGAGGAGATAAACCTGTGATTTGTACAGGTCTCCCATAGGCAAAAAATCCGATGCTCCATCACCCCATTTGGTATAATATCCAACCAGAAGTTCGGATTTGTTGGAAGTGCCCATAACCAAGCAACCTGAGTGAAAAGCTTCACCATACAGAAACGTCATCCGGACTCGTGAATGCAAATTGCCCTCAGATGCCTTGGATGAAAAGGAGGCTGTTGTGGCCTTGAATGACTCAACTACAGATGAAATATTCAGTTCCTTAATCTCAACATTCAAGGATTCAGCATGACTGGATGCCAATTCAACCGATTCAGTGTGAATGAATGGCATAATCAATCCTGTGACGTTCTCACTTCCCAGAGCTGAAACTGCCAAGGCAAGAGTGGTAGCTGAATCCACACCTCCGGATATCCCAATCACAACACCTGTGACTCCAGCCTCTTTAACTCTGGTCTGGATAAATTTTCCAATTATCTTCTGTGTATCTAGAAGCAGTTTCACGTCCACTTCAGCAAGTGGGCCTTATTGAAATTTAGTTATAACATCTATTATTAATGGGTCTAAATGGGTTCCATGCATTTAGCAATGGGTCAGGCTCCTGTTGTTCTTGGAGATATCGAGAAAAATCTGGAGATAATGGAGGGGCTAATCTGTGAAGCACAAAGAGACGGTGAACAGGATATAGATCTCATCGCCTTTCCTGAGCTTTTCATAACCGGATACAATCTACGGGATAATTACAATGATGTCGCCGAGAAAATACCTGGTAAGGGAAAAGCCCAAACTGAAATGTGTAGACTGGCTAAGGAATACGGCATACATATCACGACAGGAATTGTGGAGAAAGCCGGGAAATCACTATTCAATTCTGCGATTCTGATTGGACCAGAAGGCTATATTGGGCACTATCGCAAGCAATTCTTGCCTAATTTTGGTCCATTTGAAGAGAAGTTATTCTTTGGAGAAGGAGACAATACACCAGTTTTTGAAACTCCTTTCGGAAAAATTGGAATTCAGATCTGTTATGATATATTCTTTCCGGAGACGTCCATGGGTCTAGCTCATAATGGAGCTGATTTAATCATTAATCTATCAGCGAGTCCAACTACTTCAAGGCCTTTGTTCCACAGGGTACTCCCTGCCAGAGCGATAGAAACGACCTGTTTCTATGCTTATGTCAACAACGTTGGGACTCAGGGAAGCCTGACATTTGCGGGAGAGTCCACAATTGTTGACCCTAGAGGGAAAACTATGGCTGAGATTCCTGCTTTCGAGGAAGGCGTTATCGTTTGCGAGATTCCCATTGAAGAACTTGGTTCATACCGGGATGCCAGACCAATCCTAAGAGATTCCAAAAAGTAAGGGCTTATTATCAAGGCTCACTCGGACCACTCCATGTTTGATGTGGCTGTAATTGGACAAGGACCTGCTGGAGGAATGGCAGCCCTGCGTTTAGCTGAAGCTGGACATTCAGTTGTAGCCTTCGATCGTAAAAAGAGAGTTGGAGATCCTATCCATTGTGGTGAAGGTCTAGGTAAAATAGCTCTGGAACATACCAATTATCCTGTAGGAGACTGGGCAATAAGGGAAGTAAAAGGTAATCGGATCAGGATGCCTAATGGAAAAGCCGTTGGATTGATGTCCCCTGGGTATTCCATACATCGCTGGGGTCTGGATAGCAAGATCTCGGATGATGCCGTAGCTGCCGGTACTGAAAGGCATGAAGGGATTAAAATATCAAAAGTAACCAAGGAAAATGGTCACTGGGGCCTCTTCGCAAAGGATGGAGAAGTAGCAAAAGCCAGACAATTGGTAATTGCTGAAGGCAGAATTCCTAATATTGTAAAGCAGGTTGGCCTGAAAGGCAATGATAAATTACGCCTTTTACCAGGCCTCCAATACAAATTCAAGACGTGTGACGTTGATTTTCCAGATAACGATTATTTTGATTTCTACATTGATCCGATGTATGCTGATGGTTACGTCTGGGTATTCCCTCGAGACGGCATCTTCAATGTAGGGATTGTGGCTACTAATGGTGCCAAGAGTGGTCTAGAATATTTCTGTAGAGAACAGATGAATGTTGACCCTGAGAAGAGAATCCTGAACGATCTAGGAGACAAGCAGAATGGTGGACTTATTCCGAGAGACGGGCCAATCCCTCAATTTTCTACCAAGGACGCTTACGTTGTCGGTGATTCTGCAGGCCTGACAAACCCGATAACTAAAGGTGGCGTTCACGTCGGGATGTTGTCTGGTGAATACGCTGCAATCGCTATCGGCAATGAATTGGGAAGTGGAAAGCTGGTACCGCCGTCACATGCAATTAATCACCATGAATTGAGGGGACAGTACTGGGAAAACTGTGGAGAGGCGCTACATCCTGATTTAGAATCACACGTGTGGTATGATCGAATCCTGAAAAGACAGCCCTGGACCAAACAGAAATTTGTCGACCAATCCAAATTAATCTATTCTCTGGACAAGAGAGTTCTGAACTTGATAGGTGAGATATATAACGGTAGAAACTATTCTGATCTACCATGGTTAAAGATGTTTGCAGTATTGATCAAGAATCCGGACCTAGCACCTTTGGCCGGAAAACTTTTGAAGATCAAAGCTAGCCTGAAAATTACCGAAACCTATGGTTGGTAACTAATCATAACCGAGGTCTGGTCCGGATCGTATTTTCCATTCCCAAAGACTTCCAATTCAAAGAACTCGTCCAATTTAATGGATTGACCTGCACAAATCCCTTCGTAGAATCCCTTCGGAACCGGATATGTTTGAAACTTGTAGGATGAATCAGTGTAGATATTCGCCCCTATCCAAAGGCAACCTTCTTTGTTCAGAGATTTAATTATTCTATCAATAATGGACCTCTGCTTATCTACTGTAAAGCATCCAATGACACCATACATTATGACCAGATCGAATTTGTCCCTGGTGTTTTCCAGATATTGAATAATGTCTTCACGGAAGAAATTACCGTTCTTCATCTTCTTACGGCATTGATAGAGATTCAAACGACTCAAGTCGACACCATATGGGACTGCACCTTTCTCCCTCTGTAGAAAATCCAGCATTGTACCTGTTCCACATCCCAAATCCAGAACATTCTTCCCCTTCAAATCAAGAGAACCGCGGGAAACTGTTTCCTTGACCATATGCTCAAGATCCGAGGTATTGAGCTTCAACCAGACTGCACCGTTACCTGTTATCAGATTGCGAATGGAATAAATATTCATCAGGAAACGAATATGGAGATAATTTTTGATTCGAGTGTACATTACAATACAAACTCCATGCCCTCAGTTCCGACTTCCCATCCCATTTCATTAACCTGTTGATACTGTTCCGAATCAGGATAATGAAGAGGATTGGTATGATTGAGGTGAATAAAAACTATTCGTGGATCACCATCCTCACGGTTACCCAGTAATTCAAGCGATTGGGAAACTGGAGGATGAGGAACATTCGTCTGAACACGATTCTTAAGTTCATGGTCATCCCAGAAGGTCCCATCCAGGAGAACTATGTCTGCATCCAGAGACTGGAACCAGTCCCTAGGGTTATCGTGTTCTAAAGAGGAAAGGGTGGCTCTCCAAGTATCATGATCTGGCAAGAACAGGAGATTGTTGCTTATGCCCCTGAAGAATAGTGCATGTGTATCAAAATCTCTAGCCCTGTGAGGAACCTCAATAGAAATTACGGCGTCTGAAGCGAAACTGGCCGAAGAAAAATTTCCACGGTCAAACAATTTCTGCCAGGTTGGATGGTTTTTCACGTAGTTGAGAACTGAATCTGAACAATGAAGTCTGACATTCTTCAAATTGATTGATTCTCTACCAAACTGGCCTAATCCTTCGATATGGCCAAGGTGGGCATGGGTCAACCATATATCTGAGATATCAGGATTGCCGACCATTGCCAGTTGGTCTCCAATACAGCGAGTCGTCTCAACTATACCAAAATTATTCCCGTGCAGCCCAAGCGAAACAGGCATTCTGGCAAGACTTCTGTCTTTACGTGCATCATCACAACAATTATCTGTGCATCCAAACTGAGGTCGACCTGCATCCTGTGCATTGCCTAGCAGTGTTATTTTGTTGTACATCTTTGAAGCTCTTTTCTTAGCCATTCACGGGGAAGTGCTCGCCCCAGACCCTCTTCTGTACGCTCAGGGTGCCACTGGACAGCAAACCATGGCAATGATTTGTGTTTTACAGCCTCGATCATTCCATCCGAGCTCTTGGAAAGAACTTCGAGGTCTCTTCCTAATTCCCTAACACCTTGATGGTGATGACTAGTGACCTCAAACTCAGAACCTTCCATCTCAGTCCAATGTGCAATATCTCCCACGGGAGGCTCACCTCCTTCACCATCCCTATGTAGGCTCCCGTCAAAACCGCCTTGGCTGACATCAGGCCACAAGGTTCCTCCCAGAAATACGTTCATTACTTGCAGTCCACGGCAGATTGCCAGAACTGGCATCCTGCATTCGTATGCTTTTTCAAGGAGTTGCTTTTCCAATTCATCCCGTTCCTCCTTGACACCTCCAATTGGTAGAGTATCTGCTTGATTTCCATAAGCCCCGCTCTTGATTCCCATATCTCCTCCTCCAGACAAGACCAGAACATCAAAATTATCCAAATCGTCAGCAGAAGTTATGCGCTGAGGAGTTCCCTCGGCTTCCGAGATAAACTTGGCATAACGTTCAAAATATCTGTCTTCGGACAGTGTCAACGCCGTTGATTTCATCCTATTAATACAGAATAAGACATGCTACTTTAGCCTCACGCTAAGATGATAAATGCAACCATTCATAACCCATCTATCAAAGATGAATAAGTGGACGAACTTGTCATATGCAAATGTAGCAACGACATCTCCTAAAGCGCATTTGATAGCCTCTGAATGGTCTGAATCTTTAGCGCGTGGAGGTGCTGCTGAATTCGATGCAGACGCGGAAAAGGAGGGGATGATGCCTCTTCGAAAAGCTGCGGCAACACTTTTGGGATGCTCAAGTTCAGACGTATGTGTAGGCTCAAGCGCAACCGAACTGCTAGGCTCATTAGCATGGGCAATAGCACCAAAAAAAGGCAATATTGTTTCTACAAGGGCATCTTTTCCGTCTACCGTATACCCTTGGCAAAGAGTTGCAGATGAATTCGGTTCAGAAATAAGACTCGCACCTTGTGACGGAAATTATTACACCAATCCTGATAATATTCTGAATTTAATCGATGATGATACCAAAGTAGTAACTCTCTCACATGTAGAATATGCATGTGGTCAACGTTATGATCTGAAAACTTTTGCTAAGGCAGCTCATGATGTCGGAGCATTACTGATTATCGATGCTACGCAATCAATGGGTATGGTTCCAATAGATGCACAAGGATCCGGTGCAGATGCCATCGTTTCCTCAGGATACAAGTGGCTCAGGGGAACTTATGGTGCGGCTGTTGGCTACATTTCCCCAACCATTCAATCACTTTCTCCAGGATTACTTGGTTTTCGCAGTCACAAAGATATTTGGGATATAAAAGCAGATCGCCTAGAATTTCCTGATGATGCCAGTCGCTTTGAATTCACGACTATCCATTTCGGTGCTGTACTAGGACTCGCAGCGTCAATTGAGGAAATAACCAATATTGGAATTCAGAAAGTCTGGGAACATGATGTTGAATTAACCAATATGTTGATCGAGGGGGTCACAGAGATCGGTCTCGAGATAGTCTCACCTACTAATGATGACGAGCGTAGCGCAATAATCAGTCTCAAAATTCCTGCTGATTTTAACACTGGCGAGGTGGTAAAGCAATTACAGGACGAATATGGAATTCTGGTTACAAATCGTTCTGGTTTTCTTCGCGTCTCTCCTCATATTGATAACACTCCAGAACAAATCACTTTTTTCCTTGAATCCCTACGTGAAATCCTGAATTATAACAAGTAAGGGAACATAAGAATTCCAGCCACGGTAAACATTACTCCCGCAACGAATAGATCAATAATTTTCCATGATTCAGGATTATTCAATATTGGAGAAAGGCGTTTGGCCCCATATCCTAATGAAAAGAAAAACACGAAAGATGCGGTAGCTGCACCTATTCCAAACATTAGTTTCTCGTCACCAACATAGCTGCTGGATGCACCGCCAATGAGTAGCAGAGTGTCCACGTACACATGTGGATTGAGATAAGTGAATGCCAGACCTGCCAGGATCGTCGGCCAAAGGTCCTTGGATTCACCTTCACCGACTTCCATTCCCTTAGGGTCCAGTGCTGATCTAATTCTCAAACATCCATAGAATATCAGAAACAGTGCTGCACCTACTGACATCCAGATTGCCAATTCCTCTATTTCCGAAATAAATAGTCCAACACCCAAAACCCCTGCAGCAATTAACAAAGCATCGGAAATAGAGCATATCAAACAAGCAGCAAAAACATGTGATCGCAGTAAGCCTTGCCTCATTACAAAAACATTCTGTGGGCCAAGAGCTAGAATTAGTGAAATACTAATAAGAAAACCAGAAATAAAGGCTAATTCCAAGATATTTAGTCTGATTCCTCAGACTCATCAAAATCCATGGGCACCCATTTTTCCTGTCCGGTTTCGGGGTCTTTGATCATCTTGACGGCCTTGCCCTTGATGAAAGCCTTGAAATCCACCATATTGTTGCATTGAAAGCGGTATATTAGCTTTAATGGTAAACTAAAAAAGGTGCGCGAGGTAGGCCCCTATGGAATTGGAAAATATCCCTGAAAATGCGGAGATATATGATGAGACCGAAGAATACCTTATCATTGACAACCAGCAGATGATGCCCATGATAGTCTGGAAGGACAAGGATGTTATCAGGGACCTGAAAGTAAGTAGAACAATGAAAAAGGCAATCCAGAATGTTGGTGAAAAGAAATACGGCCGTGGTAACTTCTTCATAGACCGCTTTCCAGAAGGTGACGAAATATATCTTACTTGGTACTGCAAACCTAATGTTAGAGAGGATTTCGTCAATCATAATCCACACGGTTGATTTTATCACAGTACAAGTTTCACCAAATGAATATTTTCTAACAAATTCTCTAATTAAGACCCTTCCGCTATGATTGAAGTGCTTGTAAACCTTGAAGGAATCGATGGTTGTGGGAAATCAACACAGTCCAAACTATTACGGGAGAAACTGGAGGGAGAAGGTGAGAAGGTCATAATCCTGAAAGAGCCTACGAAAAGGCCACATGGGCAGAAATTATGGGATATGCTGCATGGAAAGAGAAAAGCGACCAACGAAGAAATATTGGAACTTTTTGTTTTAGACAGAAAACAGCATGTAGAGGAGAAAATACAGCCCGCTCTGAATGATGGAAATGTGGTCCTGATGGACCGTTATTACTATTCATCAATGGCCTACCAAGTTGCAGGAGGGATAGATGTCGAGGATATTCGTGAAAAGCATGCATTCGCTCCAAAACCAGATATTGTCCTGATTTTCGATCTGCCAGTGTCTGTTGCCCTGGAAAGAGTAAAAGGACATAGTGATGCGGATGAATTCGAGAAGGATGAGCATCTGAAAAAGGTCAGAATCGCTTATCTTGATCTCGAGAATGACCCGCTGGTCAGAATTGTTGACGCTACAGGAACACCCGAAGAGATTTTCGGAAACGTCTGGAAATTGGTGTCCGAGGTAAGGAATGGCTGATTTTCTCTTTTATGCAAAGATAGTGCTGCTGATTGTGCTATTGTACGATGTTGGCATACTTTTCAGGAAACCAGAAGAAGGAAGTAAAGTTGCCAAACTTGATTTCTGGACGGAGATGGAACGCAAGGGAATCAATGCCCTCCTGATTCCAAGCACAATGGTGTTCATTATCTGTCTGGATATCGTTCAAGAAGTTGACATTTACCTGTCTACCTCTCTTTTTGTATTAAGTCTGCTTTACCTCGGATATCCTCGTCCTTTTGCCTTCGGAAAGAATGGAATTTTACTGGATGGAAAAATTATTGCCACAGATAGGATTCTCAAGGCCAAGAAAACGGAAAAGGGCGCCAAGATCTCGATTGAATGGTACGGCTGGCTGATGGAGAAGGACTTGCCAGTTTCTGATGTTACGGATTCGATTCTGAAAGAATTCAGCGACTAAGAAAAAACACCGAGAACACACTGGAATATACTATACATTCCTGAAATTGGGCCAATATCTCCTTTATTCTTCAACCTGTTTCCAGCGATCTCATCCAGTTCCCTCAGAACATCAAGAGTCCTTGGTGTATCCAGATCGTCACTCAAAGCATCCTCGAATTTGGTGACCAAGGGTGCTGTTTCCTCATCCTCTCTTGGATCTGTCGGTTCCACAACCATGCAATCCACTGCATTGACACCCAATCTTTCACCTTCCTGACACGCTTCAAGCAATCCCTCTGGTGAATAGGGAGTGAAATCACGATAATGAAAACCCAACAAGTAGAACCTAAGAGCTGGTGGTGGACAATCCTTGAAGACTTCCTCCAAAGTGATTCTTTCTCCCCTTGATTTTGATAATTTGCCTTCAGAATCCTCCATCAGGCCGTTATGCATCCAGAAATCACAATAATTTCCTAATCCTATCTTCTCAGCAAGGATGATCTCGGATTCATGGTGCGGATAGATTAGGTCTACACCTCCCCAGTGAATATCAATAGGCAAATCCAGTTCCGACGACGACATCAATGTACATTCAAGATGCCAACCCGGCCGACCTGGAGGTAAACCCTCGAATTCCCAGATTTTACCTCCTTCAATAGGCGGACCCCAGAGCAAAGTGTCGTGGGGGCTTTCCTTGGGCCCAGAGTCGACTTCCGATGTGCCTTGAGCCAGAGATTCTTCGAGATCGACGCCCAATAATTTGCCATGCTCTTCATGCTTGATACGCAAGAAAATTCCCTGATCTGTCTGGTAGGCTTCCCCTTTCTCCAGCAATTTCCGGGATTCAGTAGCTATTTGCTCAACAAAATCCGAGGCCCTTGTATATTTTGTGGCAGAAGTGTTCGAAAGTAGCTTCATTTTATCCAGAAATTCTTTCTCGTATCGAAGAGAGAATTCCAATTCATCCATACTGGACTTTGCGGCTCCGATTGCAGTTTCGTCAGATACATCCGTAAAATTCTGTATGTGATTTACCTCATATCCCTTGTATCCTAACCATCTTTTCAGGATATCGAATGAGACGTAGGATTTAGCATGACCCAGATGAGTGTCCGAATAAACCGTGGGACCGCAGATATACAACCCCAATTTCTTGGAATCAGGGGCAAAATCCTCCTTTTGCCCAGATGCGGTATTGAATAGCTTCAACCTTTGTCCCCCCC
>DAXQ01000076.1 GCA_002506485.1 Euryarchaeota archaeon UBA136
TCGATTTGGAAGTCTTATATAAAACAATCTCCGTCGAACGACGTATTATTTTGGTAATAATTACAGACCACTATAACTCCGAACGTTTTGCGGTGTAAAGGTAATGATTAAATAGAATTTCTGTTCCCTATGTTCAAGATGACTTACGACGGTACAGAATTATTAATGCTTGTTTTAATAATATCTATATTTACAATAATTCAATCGTTATTTGGTGTTGGTCTTTTGGTCTTTGGTACACCTACTTTACTGTTGTTGGGATATTCTTTCCCTGAGGCTTTGACTTATCTTCTGCCCTCATCGATATCAGTAAGTTTTTTCCAAGTTCGCGATCGCTGGGACAAAATCAGTTTGTATAGACTTAATGTATTTTACTTTCTTTTACCTATGGTAGCTATTGGTTTGTTAGTAGTGCTGTATAGTTCAATATTTAATCTATATTTATTGATAGGCATTATGCTCTTATTGACATCAGTTATACGTTTTTCGACCTCTTTAAATGAATCATTTGCCACTCTTCTTGCCAATAATTTCAAAATAGGACTAGCGATTGTTGGCTTTATTCATGGATTAACTAATCTAGGAGGGGCACCTTTAGTTGCAATCACAACTGGTATCTACAACAAAAAGACAAAAGTACAAGCAAATATTGCTTATGCTTATCTTACTATGGCAGCAGTCCAGACAATAATTTTGATTGCAACTGGCGAATTCATATTTAACATTACTTCTTTACTTTTACCATTTTGTTCAGTAGTAATTTATTTTCTTATAGGAAAACAGGTTTTTGAGAACACAGATGAAATAATTTATCATCATCTAATGACTTTTTTCATATTTGGATATGGCATACTTTTGATTTTCAATTCATTTTAGTATAAAATTTAGTAGCAAAATTATAATAGGGATTACATGGGATACAAAATAGGTGTAACGTGTACTGTCGTATGTGTATTGATGTTCATGGGCTGACTCCAACTAGGCTGAACGAGCCAGCGGAGGCTGAGTTTCTGGTTTCACACTGTTATCAGGCCGATCTGAGGCATAAACACGAGGAGAATCAGGGTTTTGTTCAACCTATGTGTGGCCCTTGTGTGGAACGGCTAAGATTAAATTCCGACCTCTACATATTCTCAGTATACAGCCTTAAACTTGAAGAGAGGAATAATCCGGAGGAAAAATAATGGGTATAAACCAAGAAGACTTTGAGAAATTGAATATGCGGGGAATTATTATTTCCTCGATAATGACTGCCTTTGGTCTAGTAGTGGCATTGGCTTGGAAGGACACGATTAATGCTACAGTGGCATATTTGATGCCAGATAATGATGATGGCACTCTGAAGGGGATGTACATTACAGCAGTGGCTGTTACTGCCCTGGTTATGGGTCTGGCAATGGTGGTCCTGAAGCTCAATGTCAGGGTTGAGAAGGAAATTGAGAGAGTCCAGTCCTATTTTGATGACGAGGATGAAGAAGAGAGTAAACAGTCCTAAGCTGTTATAGGATCTATAGTAGACCCACCAAAGAACAAAACAACCACAGTATTAAATTAAACAAAGGTGTCAGGGGGGTGTATGAATCTTACAGGTGCAATAATTAAGCAACTTCCGTGGTGGGCAGTTTTGCTTTTCTTCTTGGCCTTAATCTTGACTGGAATCATAGCGTTATGGTGGCTTTCGCTGACTACCCCTAGCTTTGTAGCTTAGAGTAGAAGAAAACCGGATGAGGAAGCCTGAGCCTATTTCCACTTGATATTACAACCCATCGAGGCGACTTGGTCAAAATCTATCTCGTTACCACTTAGAACTGCATCAATGGCCATCCTTAATTCTTCACGTGTTACATTATCAGGTTCTTTCCAGTTATCATCCAGTCTTCCTCTGTATTTCAACTTTCTATCCTTATTGTACAGAAAAATATCAGGTGTACATACTGCACTGTATGCCTTTGCTACTTCCTGAGATTCATCGAACAAGTATGGAAAGGGATATGATTTCGCCCGATGTCTCTCAGCCAATTTTTCTGGGGAATCATCCGGAAAATTCTCTATTTCATTTGAGCTAATCAATACAAAATCGGTTTGATTCTGATAATCATTTCCTAGGACGATCAAACGATCTTCGACTGCTTTTGCATATGGACAATGATTACAAGTGAAGATAACCACCAATGCATCAGAGTCAAAATCACTCAGACTCACGTTCTTACCATTCGTGTCAGGTAAACTGAAACCATGGGCCGGACTTCCTAATTTTACCATCGTAGATTCGGTTAATACCATGGAAATTGATACACACCAGCCATTAAGAACATTTCTTTTAAAGACCCCCAAATAGCGTTGCATGGATGCTTCCCAAGATATCTTCAGGGCATATGATATTCGAGGAGTCTACGGAACCGAGCTCGATGCAGAAATAGGAGAGCAGGTTGGGTTGGTTTTTGGTAATTATTTACGTAAGTCTAATAGTCATGGAACTGTTTCCATTGGTTGTGACGCCCGTATAAGTTCACCTGAATTGCAGGCAGCAGTTTCCAGAGGAATTTCCAGAGCGGGTTTTGATGTCGATGTTATAGGTATGGTTCCTATTCCTGTGGCAAATTTCTGTACCTGGAAAGCCAGTCTTGGGGATAAACCATACCTTGCTGGAGTGTACATTACGGCAAGCCATAATCCAGCAGAGTACAATGGCATTCGTTTCAGACATCCTGATGGTGCTGGATATACTGAAGGTAACATTGAGATCAAAAGAATGTTTTTTGAGGAACCGGCCGAGGATCATTCAGAAACGGGCAACGTCAATATATTATCTACAGAAGAGGCATTGAAGGATTATACTGATTTTGTAAAGTCAAAGGTAGGTAATCTAGAGGGAATGCGGATTGCACTAGACCCTGGTAATGGCGTGGGTAGTTTGATTATCGATGAGATATTTCAGAAATTTGGCGTGGAGACTTCATGCATAAACAATGAACCTGATGGTCGCTTTCCTAATCGGCCTTCTGAACCAGCACCCAAGAATCTTAGCGAACTTATCGGTTTGGCTAAGAATGAAAAATTCGATTTCAGTGTGGCTTACGATGGTGATGCCGACAGGTGTGTTTTCATTGATGATGTAGGCCTTCCAGTGACTCCTGAGAAGATTGGTATTATAGTTGCTAAGAGTCTGATAACTCCAGAGTCAAATAAAGTTCTGGCCGGTGTTCCCTGTTCAATGATTCTGGAAGATGAGATTCCGAAGATAGGTGGAAAATTGATATGGATAAGGGTCGGGGATGTGTTTGTTTGTGAGGAACTCAAAAAGCATAATGCAGCCTTGGCACTGGAGATATCTGCGCACTTTTTTGCACCCGGATTGACGGATTTCATATTTGATGATCCAATAATATTCAGTCTTAAGCTCGCTGAATATCTTCACAAAACAGGATCAAATCTATCCCAGCTTTCAAGGGATATTCCATCTTATCCTTATGAGGAGATGAAATTTTCTTGTCCGGATGCCCTTAAGTTCAAAGTCAATGAATATTTGACAGATTTCTTTTCCAGCAAGGGTTACAAGGTGGAGACAATAGATGGTGTTAAGATCTGGTTAGATGGAGGTTGGGTTCTATTACGGCCATCAAACACCCAGCCTGTGATGAGGATGTTTGTCGAAGCAATGGACAAACCAGGTCTGGAAAAGATTAAGAGCGAATTCAGAAGTTACTTTGATGATGCAGTGAGGGCAATTTCGTGATAGATCAGATAGTAGTACCAGATTCTATGACGATTGTTCTAGTTGCTCTTACCAGTCTCCTCATATCTGGAATCGCTTTTTACAAAAAAGTGCTGGATCAGGGAGGTTCGGCTTTAGCATTCTTGATTTGTTTTATATCAGGTACTCTCGGTCATTGGAGCTGGTTATTACTTCTTCTGATATTTGTTGGCAGTTCTTTCCTAGCTACCAGATTTGCTATTGTTCACAAGATGGCACTGGGTGTTGAGGAAAGTGATGCAGGTACCAGAGGCGGTTCTAATGTTGTTTCAAATGGTATTATACCACCTGTTGTGGCTTTAGGATATAGTCTAGGCTTGCTACAACCCGAACAGGCTTTGGTCGCCTTTACGACATCTATCGCGGCAGCAAGTGCAGATACAATGGCTAGTGAGATAGGGGTACTTTCTCCAAAACCTGTAATGATAATCAGGCCCTGGGAGACTGTCGAACCCGGCACAGATGGTGGAGTTTCTATAGAGGGAACCATTGCTTCACTGTTGTCATCAGTTTCGATGTCTATGCTATCTTTTGCAGCTTTTGTGCTAATAATAGAGTCAGACCATTCCCTTTCATTGCCTTTTGAGATAAATTATCTATACATTTCTGCATTCTTTGGTTTTTTTGGCAGTAATATTGATTCTTTGTTGGGTGCAACCCTAGAAAGTAGGGGTATTTTGGGTAATGGTGGTGTAAATTTCTGTTCAATAGCCCTAACTGTCATACTTTCTCTTGTATTTTTGAGCATTTCGTAAGCATTTTTATATAAAGGCTTCAAAGCTTGTTATCCTGTGATGTAATATGATACCAGGAAATACACCGGTTGTAATATTGAAAGAAGGAACAAAACGTGATAGTGGTCGTAGGGCCACACAAGGCAATATTTTGGCTGCCAAGGCTATCGCTGAAGCTGTAAGATCAACCCTAGGTCCTAAGGGCATGGATAAGATGCTTGTCGATTCTATGGGGGATGTTGTGATCACGAATGATGGAGTAACTATTCTGAAGGAAATTGAAGTTGAGCATCCTGCCGCTAAAATGGTTGTTGAAGTGGCCAAGACCCAGGATTCAGAATGTGGTGATGGAACTACTACAGCTGTAATCCTAGCAGGCGAACTACTAAAGAATGCAGAGGAACTACTCGAACAGGGAGTACATGCAACTGCAATATCCAATGGTTATCGTAGAGCCGCCAAGGAGTCGGCCAGTATCCTTGAAAAGATAGCAAAACACGTTCGACGTAGTGATACAACTGTATTGAAGGCGATCGCCATAACATCAATGACCGGTAAATCATCGGAGGCTCATGCAGACTTTCTAGCTGAGTTGACTGTGAAATCAGTCAGGTCAGTTGCCGAAGGCCGAGGCAAGACGACAGTGGTTGACCGTGATAATATTAAAATTCAGAAGAAACAGGGCGGTTCTATATCAGATACGGAACTGGTTTCTGGAATTATAATTGATAAAGAGCCAGTGCATAGCGGGATGCCTAAGAGTATTTCAAATGCCAAGGTGGCTTTAGTCGATGCCCCATTTGAGATTAAAAAGACCGAAATCGAATCCAAAATCCAGATTAATGATCCTTCCCAGATTCAGGCATTCTTGGATCAGGAAGAGTCGTCTATCAAGAAAATGGTTAATCAGGTACATAAATCTGGCGCAAAGGTCCTGATTTGTCAGAAGGGTATTGATGATTTAGCTCAACACTACTTGGCCAAGCATGATATAATGGCAATTCGCAGAGCCAAGAAGTCAGATATCGAGGCCCTGGCCAAGGCAACTGGTGGAAGAGTGATTTCCAATATTGAAGGATTGAGTAAACAGGATCTGGGATTTGCAGGAGTAGTTGAAGTCAGGAAAATAGGTGATGATGAGATGACTTTTGTCACGGGTTGTAAGAATCCCAAGGCTGTTTCCATCTTAGTACGTGGGGGAAGTGAGCATGTAGTGGATGAGATTGATCGTAACCTAGCTGATGCCATCGGCGTAGTTTCCCTTGTTTTCCAGGATGGTAAGATAGTTACCGGGGGAGGAGCAACGGAGATTGAGTTGGCACTAAAACTGAGAAAGTATGCCCCTAGGGTCGGAGGACGTGAACAAATGGCTATCGAGGCCTTTGCCAAAGCGATGGAAGTAGTTCCAATCACTCTGGCTGAGAATGCGGGTCTTGACGTGATTGACACCTTGATGGGTCTACGTAAGGCACATACTAAGAAAGGCAGGAATCAGCATGCTGGTTTAGATGCATTTACAGGCAAGGTCGTCAATATGAGGTCGCGCAATGTCGTTGAACCGTTGCGAGTCAAGACACAGGCATTGAGCAGTGCAACTGATGTAGCAACTATGATTCTCAGAATCGATGACGTTATTGCTTCGAAACAGCCAGAAGGCCCAGCGCCTGATGGTGGTGACGGTATGGGTGGTATGCCTCCCGGGATGATGTAACCTCAGTCTCTCGAAGGGTCTTTTGCGTCTGGATTGATATCAAGCGTTTTCAACGCCTTGTCGGCTTTCACTTGGGATATTTTACCTTCACTAAGTAAGGTGCTTATGGCCGCTGCAGCTATGTGTTCAGCATTCATCTCGAAGAATTTTCTCAGATTCTCTCTTGTATCACTTCTTCCAAATCCATCAGTTCCCAAACTCACATACTTTCCAGGCACCCACTGTTCGATCATATCTGGAACTGCTTTCATGTGATCTGTTGCAACTACTGTAATCATTTCATTCTTTCCTAAAACTGTAGTCACGTATGGTACTTTTGGCTTTTTCATGGGATTCAGTAGATTCCATCTTTCACAGCTCAATGCGTTCCTTCTTAGGCTTCCAAAACTGGTCGCGCTCCAGATTTCACTCTTGAGACCAAAGCCTTCCAGTATTTTACTGGCTTTCAGTATCTGTTGCATTATGGACCCACTTCCTACTAACCTAATATTTGCACCTTTAATACTCTTGAATTTGTATATGCCCCTGAAAATCCCTTTTTCACAATTTTTAGGTATAGAGGGCATTGGATAATTCTCGTTGTACAGGGTTATATAGTAAAAAAGGTCCTCGTTATTCTCATACATTCTGCGCAATCCTTCTTTGACTATAACTCCTAACTCGTACGCGAAGGCAGGGTCATAGGCTATGCAGTTCGGCACGGTCGTTGAGACCAGTAGGCTGTGTCCATCCTGATGTTGCAGTCCTTCTCCGTTCAGAGTTGTCCTGCCCGCCGTTGCCCCCAGCAAGAAACCTCTTGCCCTTGAGTCCGCAGCGCACCAGATTTGATCTCCAACTCTCTGAAATCCGAACATTGAATAATAGATATAGAATGGAATTGTTGGCTTTCCAACATTGGCATATGCAGTTCCTGCCGCTATAAAACTGCTCATCGCTCCAGCCTCCGATATTCCCTCTTCCAATATCTGGCCACTCTCAGATTCCTTGTAACTCAGAAGGAGTTCTGAATCTACGGGAGTGTATATCTGACCTTGAGCATTGTAGATCTTGAATTCTGTAAAGAGGGCTTCCATTCCAAAGGTCCTAGCTTCATCAGGAACAATTGGGACAATCAAGTTTCCTATTTTTTCATCTTTAATGAGATTGCGAAGCAGACGCACATGGGCCATAGTCGTTGAAACTTCTTGACCTTCTGGTGTCCCTTTGTCAAATTCAGTGAAGGCTTCTTTGTTGGGCATATGAAATCCACTATAGGTTGCCTTTCTCTTGGGGATGGATCCTTCAAGTTCCTTTCTGTGTTCCATCAAATATCGGATTTCTTCGCTATCTGCCGCTGGCTTGTAGTAAGGCATATCATCTAATTCTGAATCTGTAAATGGTATCTCGAGTAAATCTCTGAAGTATTGCCAGTCAGACTTCTCCAAATTCTTTTTCTGATGAGTCACATTTCTAGCTTGGAATCCTTTACCAAGTGCCCATCCTTTGACCGTTTTAGCAAGAATTACAGTTGGTTGACCGGTGTGGTTTACCGCCTCCTTATAAGCTGCATAAAGTTTTTGTGAGTCGTGCCCCCCCCTTCTCAATTTAGTCAGTCCCTCGTTATCCAGATCCTCTACTAATTTTGTTAGCTCAGGTTCAGGCCCGAAAAACTTTTCGCGGATATAATCACCTGAGGAAGCTGCCAAAGTTTGGTAATCTCCATCAACCGTATTTTCCATTTTCCGTAGAAGATGCCCCATCTCATCTTTTTGTAATAAGGGGTCCCAATCCCGGCCCCACAACACTTTGATAACATTCCATCCCGAGCCTCTGAAAATAGCCTCCAGTTCTTGAATAATCTTTCCATTTCCTCTTACAGGCCCGTCCAATCTTTGTAAATTACAATTAATTACAAACGTCAGATTATCAAGTTTTTCTCTATGGGCCAGGTGTAATGCGTGTAGTGTTTCAGGTTCATCACATTCTCCATCCCCTACGAATGCCCAGACTCTACTTTCCGAGGTGTCTATTATTTCTCTTTCTCTAAGATATCTTAGAAATCTAGCGTGATAAATTGCGTTAGTAGGTCCCAGTCCCATTGAGACGGTTGGGAATTCCCAGAAATCAGGCATTAATCTAGGGTGAGGATAACTGGAAAGACCTTTTCCAAAGGCCTCTCTCCTGAAATGATCCAGTTGGTCCTCAGTCAATCTGCCTTCTAGGTATGCCCTTGAGTATATTCCAGGGGATGCATGCCCCTGGAAATATATGAAATCTCCAATTCCTTTATCCTTTCCTTTGAAGAAATGATGAAAACCTACTTCATAGAGGCTTGCTGCCGAGGCATAAGTTGAGATGTGACCTCCAATTCCTGAAAAATTCTGATTGGCTTTGGAAACCATCATTGCAGCATTCCATCTTATAATTCGTCTGATTTTTCTTTCAACAACCTCATCACCAGGATAATCCGGTTCAGATTCAGGTGGTATGGTATTGACATAGGGACTATTTGTCAGAAGGGGAATTGCTATGTCCCGGTCTCTGGCTTCTCTAATCAAGGTTTGAAGCAAGTAGCGAGCTCTTTCCTTTCCTTTTATGTCTATGACAGATGCAATAGAGTCTATCCATTCCTCTGTTTCTTGAGGGTCCCTATCGGGCAATTGCTGCCTATATCCTTTTTTCATATCTATACTCTTTCTATCATCATCGTATTTATATTATTTAGATTTGAAGATATTAGTGAATTGCCTGCCTTTTCTTCTTTTGTCCCTTAATTTCTGGCGTACGTATCCAACTAATAATGGAAAGTATACCGTGGCCTCACCCCAAACCATCACTTCCTCTATCTCCTTGTCGTTTTTGCCCCATGAAATCGCCTCTTTAAGAGTAGAACCAGACAAGCCCCCATCTCTTACATCAGCCGTACTTATCTGTATTCCAAATTTGTGTTTATCAACCTCATAACCTAACATTTCAGCCGCCACTACAGCATCCTGTGAATAATTTTTTGGAACTCCACCCCCAACGACAATAATTCCTGTATCTCCACATTTACTTTTGAGGTATGCCAATTCTCTAAGGTCTTTGATTGAGTCTATACTCATCGTGTTGTGTTCTTCATTTTGGTGCATGGCCAATCCAATTCCTATTGAAGAATCATTGATGGCAGGAATAAAGATTGGGACTTTCCTCTCGTATGCCGCTTGCATCACACTATCTGTTACTCCTTGCGTATTTGATATCCATCTGCCAGCAAATTCCATGAATTCCCTGCTAGAATAGTGACCTTCAGGCATCTCAGCAGCGATCTTCTTGAATGTTAGATCTACCTGTCTAAGCCCCATTTCATCCAGCAGGTGATCATATACACGATCTATTCCCAATGATTGTAATTCCAGATCATCTTGCTCTGGACCACAAACATAATGTTTGTGTCCTAAGGCTTCCAGCATATCCTGCTCGAACAAGGCTCCCGTACAGACCAAAACGTCAACTAAATTATTTCGAATGGCATCAATGGTTATCTGTCTGAGCCCCGCTCCAAATAAACTCCCAGCCAGTGACCATATAATCCCAGTTGGGGAGAGGGATTGTTTGTAATATAAATGTGAAGCCAGGCCTAGATTC
Organism: Euryarchaeota archaeon UBA136; assembly: GCA_002506485.1. GTDB lineage: Archaea > Thermoplasmatota > Poseidoniia > MGIII > CG-Epi1 > CG-Epi1. The sequence continues at coordinate 9,806 of DAXQ01000076.1, forward strand.
CTGGCCTGGAAACTGGATTTAGCATAGGCATCAATCAAATCTGTTAAGTCTCTAGATTCGCTAATTATTATCTGTTGGACTTCTTTGGACATCAATTCTCTCTTTCTTTGGAGTTCGGGTGTTGTAAGCTCAATAGTTGGCAACTCAGGTGTTTTATTTTTTTTCAAATTAATTCACTTTCCGTTGGGATGAGCCGAGTCTTTCCTCTTATCCTTAAGGCATTGAGGGATCTCTTTTCTAGTTCTTCAAGCAAACCCTTGTCATTGGTTGCTATAACATAGCCACTTGCAGAGGCAGATATGAGCATTTTGTCAGCATATCCTTTCCCAATATCAATAACATCCAGTGTTTTACAATACTCCAGGGCTGTCTTGGCTTGTTTAGTCCCTAACTTCTCAAGTTCAGTGATAACGCAGCTGGGTACAGCTACATCGTAACCTGGTGCAACTTCTGCGATAGCATTCCTAAAATCAGCCCCTCCACTAAAAGTCCATAATATGAGATTGGTATCAACTAAAACAGTCTTCATCAATTAATAATTCCATATCCTATCAAGTGCCATTTTCCATCCACCTGCCGACTTAAGGCAATTCGCTGTCCTACAGGTGCGCAAACAGGAATTGAAAGTTTTATGTCTACAATATTGTCCTTGACAGTGACAGGAACACCAACTGTAGTACTCGTACCTACTGTGATTACCAGTGGTTCTTTGGTTTTTAATTCTTCGACATCTTGAATATTCTTTGTACCTACCACTCTATCAAGCAAGGTCGTTTCGACTTTTAAGCGGTCCCAGACTGGTGGCAGGCTGCCTGGTTTTCCAATTACGTTTCCTAATAGGGAGTCTGATTTTGTCATGGCAGGGTCCAGACTAGTACCTATTGCCACCAGTCCACCGGGACCCAGATTCTGCCTTGAGATCCCACTATGTAGACTCACAACTTCAGCGCTTATTGGTTTTAGTCCTTTTTTTGTAGTTCTGCCTGGCCTGATTTCTAATTTATCCCCAATTTTAACTAGTCCGCTACTAATGGTACCACCTAACACCCCTCCTTTGATATTCTTCGGAACTGTGCCGGGTTTATTTATGTCAAATGATCGGGCAATATTCATCTGAAAATCGTTATTAAGATCTTTTTTCGGGGTAGGGAATAATTCTTCTATGGCCTGTATAAGTAAATCTATGTTTCTATTATGATGGGCAGATACGGGAATAATGGGTGCATCTTCTAGCTGCGTTCCTTTCAAGAATTTTTTAATTTCCTCATAGGATTCCATTGCACTTTCTTTAGAGCAAACGTCAATTTTATTCTGGACAATAATGATGTTGTTAAAACCCATTACCTCAAGGGCCGAAAGATGTTCCCTAGTCTGTGGTTGTGGACATTTCTCATTAGCAGCGATTATCAATATCGCAGCATCCATTATTGCAGCTCCACTCAACATTTTGGCCATAAGGGTCTCGTGACCAGGTGCATCTACGAAGCTGACCGTTCTAAGATGCTCTAATTTTCCTCCCTTGTATTCTTTTTTATCTGGTTCTGAAGTATAATGTTTTCCACCTTTCTTCATTGTAACCCGATAAAAATCTGCGTCTGCATAACCTAGTTTTATCGATATTCCTCTTTTCATTTCCTCGCTGTGCTGGTCCGTCCACTTTCCAGTCAAAGCCTGAGTCAAGGTGGTCTTTCCATGGTCTACATGGCCTACCATTCCGATATTTATTTCGGGTTGGGAAACCGCTGTCAAGGCTAAGCCACCTCTGCTTTCAACAACTCCTCTATGGATTTTGGCCCGTATTCAATTACTTTCAGATTTATTTGTGATATATCTCCGCTTAGGTTCTTTCCTCTAATTAGTTTACGTTTACGTTGTCCGTCCTTGACGGGTGTAAAACCAACCGAGTCAGTCATGAGCAATCTTCTTCTCTGATTTCCACTAATATCTCCCCTCATAGGAACTCCAGATTCATCAGATCCACCTGTGATTTTTAAACGATAACCAGGTAAATCAAGAAATATTCCATCGATTTCTTCCCCAATACCTTTGCCCACTAGAGCATTAGATTTTTCTTCCGAAAGAACCTTTTGATAAGCCATTTTGCCTTTAGGATCTGCTATTACGGTTTTGAACTCAGCCATATATCACCTTAGAGGTAGATTTGGCGTCATAAATGCTAATATTTAAAGAATAGTGCGAAAGTAACAATTAAATACTCGATAAGTGAGTCTATTCTATGGGATTGCTGATTATTGCTATAGACCGGGACAACGATTTGGGTCGAAAGACTGGAATCAGAAGTCCAGTTATTGGTAGGGCAGCCAATGTAAAAGCAGCATTGGAACTTGGTTTGGCAGATCCCGAAGAAAGCGATACCAACACTATGTTAGCAGCGATTCAAACCTACGACCAATTGTTGAAGGATGATAAGGCAGTTGAAGTAGTAACTATTTGTGGTGATGTTAGGGTAGGAACAAAGTCGGATATGAAGATAGCCAACATCTTAGACCAAGTTATCGCTAAAACTAAGGCAACCAATGCTATATTGGTAAGTGATGGGGCTGAGGATCTTGAATTGGAACCGATAATCCGCTCACGTCTACGCATAGATTCAACCAAGAAGGTTGTAGTACAACAATCTAGACCAATAGAGGATACCTTGTATACAATTGTTCATAAGATGGAGGATCCAAAAATTCAGAGGCAATTCATCTTTCCAATAGCTCTGGTCGCGTTTGTTTACGGATTACTGACCTGGTTTGGTCTTTCGGATATTGCTTCAGGCGCTATATGGGTTGTTTTAGGTGGATATATGTTGGTGAAAGTAGCTGGCTGGGAGGAAGGTTTCAGGAGTTTCTATACCGAACTTCTAACCGTTACAAGTGAGCGTGTTTCTTTCTATTCTTATGCTTGGCTAATTGCAGCCTTACTGATGATAGTAGGAATTACTAGAGGATTGGACCAGATGCAGGAAGTCTCAGCAGAGGGGCCTCTGGCTATGGTACTGGCATTTTTGTCTCTAGATGGAGTTCTTCTTCTTCTTCTGGGTGCAGTGGTTGTTATTGAAGTTTCACGAACTGTTGATGGTTATCTGCGAGATGGTGTTTTCAACATAAACATAGTAAGATTCATCTTTACGGTAGCCAGTATGGGATTGATTACTGCAGGTATAATAGAGATAGTTAATGATCTATTTGTACAGAATAACTTCGATGCTAATAATGTTCAATATATCCTATCAGGTATCATTTTGTCTTTTATCGGTCTTTTAGTGCATGATAGTATCCGCGAGCGGGTCGAAGAAAACCCCTTGGCCACTGACGAATAAGATTTTCTAAATGAGTCAATTTCATGTATTAAGAATTGGCCACCGGCCTGAACGTGATAAAAGGATTACAACACATGTAGCCCTAACTTCCAGGGCCTTTGGAGCTTCTAGGATGTATTTATCCAAACCAGACAGTAGGGTAGTCACGACTATCGATGAGGTTGTCGCAAAATTTGGTGGGAATTTCGAGATCGAACCACTTTCCAATCCCAGAAAATTTGCTAAAAACTGGGAAGGCCAGATCGTTCATTTGACTATGTTCGGTCTTCCTCTTGAGGACTTTGAGGATAAATTGAGGAAAGAGCAATCTCCAATATTATTTATTGTTGGGGCTGAAAAGGTGCCTCCTTGGACTTTTGAATATGCAGATTACAATATATCAATAGGAAATCAGCCTCATTCTGAAGTATCGGCCCTAGCAATCTCTTTATCTCGTTTAAATGAAAATTATGTGGATCAGAAATTTGGAGGTCCTTTGCAGGTCATCCCTTCTGGTGATCACCGCAAGATGATTGATACTAGCCGTTAATCAAACGCTTCGGTTTTCCATTTAGTCTCAATTTTATTATAGAAGAAAATACTCATCAAAGACAAAAACCCACATATTGTGGCCAATGCTATCAATATCACTGAGGGTTTGTGATTTATGGTTAGGCTCAGAATCGTCATCGCAATCATGGGTGGAACAGATACTAAGAAAAATTTGATGAATATAATTGCGTCAAACAGAGCGGAATTGGTTCTTAGTCCTGTAGTCCATGCAGTATAATTCACAATATATATTCCAACTGCTATCATGACCACTATTCCCATCGGGAGTAGATTCATTTCGGAACTCATGTAGGCGATTAGGGTCATAAACAAGAGAGGAATCCACCAGGTAATTGTTAAAAACAAAACCAGTCGAGCTCGTATAACATCTGAAACAGTTACCGGCAATGTTGAGTAGAAATTAGGATTATCAATGGTATTCAGCCATGAATAAAGCATAGTTCCGAAAAATCCAATCATGACTCCATAGAAAATTGTGTTGAAGTCGATTTGAACTGGAAGCCCCCTATCGATAAACCAGTTCATGAATGTCAAAATGCCTAATGGAAATGCAAAAGAAAAAAACATTTTGGTTCCGGTCTGGCTTCTCTGTAGATCGATTCTTTCCTTGGACACGATCACAGGTGTTGACATCCATTTTGTCCACTCGAATTTTTTTGTATATTCGGCAAGTCGCTCTTTGTATCCAATTTTCTGCATAACTTTTGGTTCATAGCCCTCCTGAACAAAAATTGTAGCTATAACTGACATAAGTATAGGAATAATAATTGTAACGAATAGCATTTCAATGCTTCCATTCAGGTACCAGTCTAATCCAGGCGTTATCTGGAAATTTCTGAACATAAATCCGTATGTCAGAATTGAAAGAAGACCTCCTGAGACAGCTATGGGCAAAGAGATACGGTACAGACTAGAAGTAAGATAAGCGAAAGATAGGCCAGTAGTAAAAGAAAAAAAGAGCGATAATCCAAATATTGTTACACTTGTCAAATCCAGGCCATTTGAATATGCACCTATCAAAGCTCCAATTAATGCAGGTAATAAAGTGAAGATCGAATAAAATATTATTTCTTTAATAAAATATAACAGTGTCATCCTCCTTTGACTTACTGGTTGTGTAGAAGGCAGGCCAATAATCAAGCCTAGATATCCAAAGATTCGCTCTAGGAAATCATTGCCAAAAAAGGCCAAGAAACCTGTAAAGACGCCATAAAATAGAATAGAAATGTGGCACGACTCAAGGAAGGCTGCATATCCCATATCCTTGATTATCTCATCCGAGAAGAGGACTGCAAGAAGTCCGGCTAGAACAACTAAAACGGGAAAAGAATAGAATCCTTTACCGCTAGCGAAACTGGTGTTCAATCTTATTTCTTCCAGTAGCATTTTGTGGATTATTAACGTGTTCATAGTACTATTTCATGAAACAATTCTTCCAGATTCATTTTTTGTTGGTCTAATTTTTCTAATGAGATAAGGGATTGTATCTTTCCCTCATGAATTATAGCTGCCCGATCACAGAGTCTTTGTGCACTCTCAAGCAAGTGCGTATTGAGAAATACAGTTCCTCCCTCTTTTACAAAGCCTACCAACCAGTCTCTGACTTTTGTCTGTACAATGGGGTCCAGATTTATGAATGGTTCATCCAAGAAAAGAAGCTCGGTCTGGGAAATAAATGCCGCCGCCAGCATCACTTTTTGGCGCTGTCCTCTAGATAGATTACGGCAAACCCGTCCTTCTAGGGGTTCCATTTCAAAGAATTCTATCCACCACTCTATGTCCGGATTCTCAATTTCTCTAATGGCTACTACCATTTCCAATACTTCCCTGGGTGTTAGAAAACTGGGTGGTGATTCTTGCTCCGGTACAATCCCTATCTTTCTCTTTACACCCAGTATGTCTTTTTCGACATTTAGTCCCAAAACTTCTGCGTTTCCTTCTGTTGCTCTTATTTGTCCAGTCAGTATCTTCAGTAAGGTGGTCTTTCCAGCTCCATTAGGTCCTAGAAGTCCAAAAAATTCACCTTTTTCAACATTGAGATCGACACCATTGAGTGCCAGCACATCATCGTACCTTTTTGACAGTGCTTTACAAGATATTACAGACATTTAACGTCTTATCGGAACATTCCTTTTATGGTCTTTTTGATGATGCCTTCATCTTTTTTGTCGATTTTAGGTTCATTATCATCCTTGCCGAACACTGTATTTCTCAAGGTGAACATAGCAGTATCATACCCCAATGAATCTCTACCAACCAATCTTACAGGCAATGGTAAAATTTCCCAAGTTCGATCCACAAACATCCCATATTTCGAGTCATCGCTGATATAAGAGGAACCTTTCTTTCCCACCTTTTTCATCGAACGTACAACTATCTTTGTGGCTAGAGATATAACAACTGAATCAATCGCTCCTTTGGCCATTTTACCAGCTGAGGACGCCGCATCCGAAGCTGTTTTTACAGCACCTGTAGCTAGATCAGAGGCACTTTCTCCTATGTTTTTAGCCTGGTCAGCTACCTTGCTGCCAACACTGGTGGTCACGTCTTTAACTTCCGATGCCTTTTCTTCAGCTTTCTTTTTGATATCTTTGAACATTATGCCGCATGACCAATTCTATTATTAAATGTGCGGTTCAGAGGTGTTTGTAGCGGGGGTCGCATAGCCAGGCCAATTGCGCTGGGTTTAGGTCCCAGTCCTTAGTGGTACGTGGGTTCAAATCCCTCCCCCCGCACCATTTATATGTATCCGATTCTGGTAATTTATGACAGAGGATGATTCACATCCCAAAAAGAAAAGGGTGACTAAGGGAGACAAAAAGGCAAAGAAGAATTTTAGTCGTTACAAGAAAGGTGGTCCCAAGAAGAAAAGGGTCAAATTATGACTTTATTGATTGGAGGTGTCGAGTTAGGTGGTACAAAGTGCGTTCTGGCTGTCGCTAAAAGTCCAATTGATATACTCTATCGGGCAGTAATCCCTACTGGGAATCCACAAAAGACACTTCAGGGTATTTTTGATTTTTTTAGTGGTTATGAACTGAATAGGATAGGTATTGGGACCTTTGGTCCAGTCATTCTGGATTCCGAATCAAAGAATTATGGTTTGTTGATATCTGAAAGTAAGAAAGGTTGGAAAGGAATAAATCTCTTTAAAGAGTTCTCGAGCAATTCCAAAGCAAAAATCAATATTGATACTGATGTTAATGCTGCAGCCATTGGGGAGTATAACTATGGGGCTGGACGGTCTTGTCAGGCCTTAATTTACATCACAATTGGTACTGGAATCGGAGGAGGTGTGTTAGTAGATGGAAAGTCATATACTGGTAATTTCCATTTGGAAATGGGTCATATACAGGTCCCAAATCCAGATAATTTTGAGGGAGTTTGTAGAATTCACGGAGATTGCTGGGAAGGCCTTGCAAGCGGCCCTTCAATAGAAGCAAGATGGGGTGTTTCACCCTTGGAACTTCCTGAATCACATCAGGCATGGGAAAAAGAAGCCGAACTGTTAGCTAGTGGAATAGTGTCCATAATAGCTAATCATTCACCAGACAGAGTCATATTGGGCGGAGGTGTAATGAAACAGAAGCATTTGTTTTCAATGATTCGCTCTAAAGTTGGTGAAATGTGGAATGATTATACGCCTTTAGCTTCACCATCTGAATTAATTGTTGAGCCTGGTTTAGGTAGTGATTCTGGTATTATTGGAGCTTTGGTTTTAGGAATTGGTGGGCCCGCCCAGATTTGAACTGGAGTCTATACCACCCCAAGGTACAAGGATGCCAAGCTACCCCACGGGCCCTATAGTGTGGTTACAGTAACCTTTCTTAAAAAATCAGTCGTAGGGTAAGAGTTCATCTATTAAGTCTAGATGAGAAACAAAAATCTTTCTGCAGCAATATCGTTTTATCCCTAAGTCATTCATAACTTCAGCAGGATCTTCTCCATTATCTTTCCTTTCAATAAACTCTTCGTAAGAGCCGCCTATAACCTTGTTACAACTAAAACATCTAACTGGTACTAGCATTTGTTTTCACCTGTATGATTTTTGCCTCTTTTTACGCGCACCTCTACCCATAGGATGTTTGGGTTCTTTACGCCTTGTGTCATTGACCAGAAGGGCACGGTCATAATTCTGGAACAGTTTTTGTAAATCATCATCCTTGAACCACTCTATAATGCCTCTGGCTATTGCAGTCCTTGTGGCTTCAGCCTGGCCCATGACTCCACCTCCATAAACATCAATATTTATGTCAATCCTATTGGTCTGCTTACCAGCCAATTCCAGAGGCTCCTGTATTTTCAGTCTGGCTAATTCAGGCTGATAGAATTCAACAGGTTTTTTGTTTATTCTTATACGGCCCTTACCAGAACGTACAGTAGCTCTAGCTATCGCGGTTTTTCTCTTCCCACTGGTATGAATCACTTTAGCCATTAAAATTTCGCCCCCAATACTTTTGATACTTCACCTAAAGTGACATATTTCGAGTAATTGTTCATTTTTGCCCCATCGACCATCTCGACTTTTTCATCTCCTACAGACGCAGGTTTACCAACATCTACTTTCAGCCTTTTGAAAGCCTCTCTTCCTCTCGGTTTCTGGTAGGGTATCATTCCTCTGACAGCCCTCTTCAGCATTAGGTGGGGCATCCTTGGATAATAGGGTCCTTTTCTTGGATGATTAAGCTTTCTTTTTCCGATGTACTCTCCAAAGACCATCTCTTTCGTACCTGAAAATACAGCCATTTCAGCATTGATTACATGGATCTGATCGCCATTCAATAGTCCTTTGGCTACAGAACTTGCTAATCTACCGACTATACAATCACTAGCATCTATAATTCTCATCAGCCAATCACCATTACATTTGTTCCCTTTGGATTCGATTTTATAAAATCATTATACGATAAGCACTTTCCGCCTGCAGCTTCTATTTTTTTTACGGCCGATTGAGTGAAACTATAGGCCGTAACCGTCACTTTCTTTGTTATTGTACCGGCTCCTAGTAATTTTCCTGGGACAACTACTTTAGAATTCTTATCTGCATTGTATTCAAGTTTACTTATGTTCACCGATGGCCAACTTTGGGAAGGTCCTTCCAACCGAATAGCTACACTTCGCCACAAGGGAGCTTCGTTTTTTCGTGCTGCATTCTTGAGATTAGTAATAGCTTTTACTAGCTCAGAATTGCTCTTCCGGTTAATTTGTTTCAGCGACATCGCTAGGGGTAATCCACTTGGGTTGGCGGCCAGTCTGTGCCGTATATAAAGTATTAGTCGGACTTTATTTTAATATGTCGTCCATTTATAACTATTTTTCCAGAACACAATAATTGTAATGCTTTGGGTAGTATCTGGTGCTCATACTTCAAAATCTTATCAGCCAGGCTTTCCTCAGTTTCACCATCTGATAAAGTTACGGAAGTCTGCATTATTATGGGCCCTGAATCAATCCCTTCATCAACTAGGTGAGCTGTGCATCCGCTTACCTTGACTCCGTATTTTATTGCATCCCGGTGCGCGTTGGCTCCTGAAAAAGAGGGTAATAATGAGGGGTGGATATTCAGAATCCGATTTCTGTAAGTATCAATAAATTCAGGTGTGAGGATTCTCATAAAACCTGCTAATACTACTATTTCGATATTCAGTTCTTTCAATAATTTTAGGACACTTTGATCAAATTCTCCTCTGGTCCTGTCATGAGATGTGATTACAGTATAGTTTATTCTGTGTTTTTTTGCTCTTTTGATGGCATAAGCGTCCTTCTTATTTACAATGAGATGAGCGAGGTCAGCATCAGGCATTTCACCTCTCTCAGCAGCATCAATAAGTGCTTGGAAGTTGCTTCCTCTTCCGGAAGCCATTACACCTACCCTCATAATCTACTATGAAGGCTGTTCTCTTTAATTATTGCTTTTGGAATACTTTAGCAGGATTCCATCACCTAATGTCTGGGCATCATCTAGTTTTAGTCTTAGGATGTCATTTAATTCTAGAGTGCCATCACCCCCAGCAATGGTGGGTGTCATTTTCCCACCTATTATCATACTGGAAATAAATATATTGAATTCATCGAATAGTTCATTTTTTAGGAAAGACCACATGACCGTCTCACCGCCTTCTACCAATACAGATTTTACTCCTTTATTGTTAAGTTCTTTCAGCAGTCTTGGAAGATCGACCTCGTCGGTTCCACATTTTATTATTTCTGCGTTTTGGATAGGGGTCGGTTCGATCCCTTCACCTATGGCAAGAATTGTTTTACTTTTACCATCAAGTATTTTAGCATTTCTTGGAGTCCTACATTTAGTGTCCAGCACTATCCTTATTGGATTCTTGGCGGAATTATATTTTGGATTGACGGTTAGTGAGGGGTTGTCTTCAATAATGGTTCCTATACCTACCAATATGGCATCATATTTACTTCTAAGAAGATGTACCCTTTCAAAATCTTCATTATTTGACAGTTCCAGTCGCTGTCTATTCGAAAGTGCTATCTTGCCATCTGCTGAGGCGGCACAATTGAGTATTATTTTCGGTCTCACGTTTTTCTATCGGCGGACTGTTAAAATATAATGGGTATATACTCAAAACTGAGTAGCTCAGTATTGTTCTTCTTCATTGGGAAAATTTCCGGACTTTACATCTTTCACATAGCTTTCCACCGCGTCGTTAATATCCTTATACAAATTAAGATACCTTCGCAAGAACCTTGGATTAAATTCATGTGTCATTCCCAGCATGTCATGTAAGACTAGTACCTGTCCATCAACATCGGGACCAGCCCCAATACCTATGATTGGGATTCTTACGGACCTGGTTACTTTTTTGGCTAATTTTGCTGGAATTTTTTCTAACACTATAGAGAAACATCCTGTTTTCTCCAGAAGTTTTGCATCCTCCACTAGTTTTTTTGCTTCAGCATTTTCCTTGGCTCTAACAGTATAAGTTCCAAATTTGTAAATTGACTGAGGCGTTAGACCCAGATGTCCCATGACTGGAATTCCAGCTGTCAGAATTCTTTCTATGGATTCAATTATCTCAGATCCTCCTTCTAATTTAACAGCATGTGCCCCTGCCTCTTTCATTATTCGTATTGATGATTCTAAGGCTCTTTGGGAATCTCCCTGATAGGATCCGAAAGGAAGATCAACGACAACTAGTGATCTTTTTACAGCTCTTACAACAGAAGATGCATGATAGATCATATTGTCTAAAGTAATTGGCAGTGTTGTTTCATGGCCAGCCACTACATTAGATGCGGAGTCTCCAACCAGGATTACATCAATTCCAGCATCATCTACAATTTTAGCTAAGGTGTAGTCATATGAAGTAAGCATTGAAATCTTTTCATCACGTGCCTTCATTTCTTGCAATACATTGGTTGTAATTCTTTTGTATTCCTGATTCATAAGTTTGCCTTTTGAGGTGTCTATATTAGGATGGGACTAGTTATTATTTAGTATTTTATTTCTAGTTATCTTTGGTCATGAGACCTAACTCTTTTAATAGGGATTGACAACAGGGTATTCGTGTTGGCACACGAGTATATCCCTATAGGGATTTTTGCACTTATTGCACTCACATTTCCTGTGCTGACCTTCTTTATCGGAAGGTTCTTTCGGCCTCATAATGACAATGCTCTCAAAAATTCAACTTATGAGTGTGGAGAGGTTCCTAGAGGCGAAGCTCATATTCAGTTTCATTTTCAGTACTATATGTTTGCTATACTGTTTGTCATTTTTGATTTAGTAGTAGTTTTTCTAGTCTTGTGGGTTCAAGTATATCTTGATTTGGAGGTATCAGCTAAAGTTGTAATGTTGTTGTTTCTCCTGCTGACCTTGCTGGGTCTGTGGTACGCTTTTAGAAAAGAGGATGTAATCTGGATATGAGTTCTAAGAAAGTACGTGGCAATCCTGGTCTTAGAAGAGGTGTGGGTTCTAAAACAACTGATTTAGACGAAATAATGGAAGACCCTCCTGCAGGAGATTGGCTTACTCTTCGTTCAGATCAACTGTTAGAATGGATAGATAACGCTGTTTACAATGTTGCTGAAACCACTGGAATGCGCGAAGTCGTCAATCGAGTAACTAGACCTATCTTCAATTATGGGCAAAGATTCTCTCCTCATCCGCTTCACTTTGGTATAATGTGTTGCGCTATTGAGATGGGTCAGGCCTCTGCACCGGACCATGATATAGACCGACTTGGTCTGGTTTACCGTTCTTCCCCAAGGCAGTGTGATGTGCTAATTGTCAATGGGCCTGTTTGTGAAAAACTGCGCCCTAAATTGAAGACACTTTATGAGCAAATGCCGGAACCCAAATGGGTTATTGCAATGGGCGAATGTGCAATATCAGGAGGTCCCTACTGGGATTCCTACTCTGTTGTAGCAGGTGCAGATACATTCATCCCTGTTGATGTATATATTCCAGGATGTCCGGTTAGACCTGAAGCTTTGATGCATGGTTTTCTGACTTTGCAAAAGAAGATCAGAGAAAAGGAACCAGGCATGTTCTTGAGACGTTAAGTATGGAAATCAAGGAGTTAATGCAAGAGTTATCAGCCCTTAAGGGAGTTAGCAACGCTTCAATGATTAGGGATAATGTAGTCAAATTGGATATTGATAAGAATTCATCCAAAGAGTTTTTTACCAAATTGAGGGATGACTTTGGCTTTGAACATTGTTCATTGATAACTGCAATCGATAATCAACCAGAATTTGAACTGGTTTATCATTTTACATCTGTAAACAAGTCCGTTACTGTTGGATCCACTGACATGTCTGTAATGATGGAGGCACATGTATTTCTTGAACGGGATACACCTACCATAGAATCAATATCTGATTTATGGGGTGGTGCTAATTGGCATGAGAGAGAAGCTTTTGATCTGATGGGAATTTACTTTGTAGGCCATCCAGATTTGCGTCGTGTATTGTTACCAGAAGGTTTTGCTGGTCATCCGTTAAGGAAGGATTACGTGTATGAGATACACGAGGAGGAGTGGTAATGGCTGAGATGTGGATTAGTATGGGCCCGCAGCATCCAATGACCCATGGTCTCTGGACATTGAAGGTCAAGGTAGATGGTGAAACAATAACTGATGCAGATCCTGAATTAGGCTATCTCCACCGTTCAGTCGAGAAAATGGGCGAACGTCGTAAATATTTTATGAATACCACTTTGACGGATCGCCTTTGTTATGCTAGTTCTACTACTTGGACACACAACTACGTTCTTACAGTCGAAGAATTAATGAATGTTGAAGTACCTGAAAGAGCAAAATACATACGTACGATTATGCTAGAACTTCAGAGATTAGCTTCTCATTTAATGTGGGCAGGAGCCTATATGCCTGATTTAGGACATATCACTGGAGCCCTTTATTTCTGGAGAGATCGTGAATTGTTCCTGAACCTTCTGGAGGTTCCAAGTGGAAGTCGTCTTCTCTACAATTATATTCGAATTGGTGGGGTGAAAAGGGACCTGCCAGATGGTTTTGTTGAAAAAACCGAGAGGGTCTTCAAACTATTTGAAAAACGACTGGATGAATATGCTGATCTTTTTGAAAATTCTAAGATTTTTCGCATGCGCACTGAGGATGTTGGTAATTTCACTGCAGCGCAGGCCCAGAATCTTGGAATAACTGGCCCCAATATGAGAGGATGTGGGACCAAATTTGATTTGAGAAAAAATGACCCCTATGAGATTTATGAAGAAATAGACTGGGCTATTCAAACAAGAGAGGCAGGGCCTGGCTATAGTGATTGTTTCAGCCGATATATGGTTCGTATAGATGAGATGAAGGAATCAATTCGGATAATTCGTGATTGTTTCAAAAAGATGCCCAAGGGACCAACCTTGGCCTCAGCTATTCCTGTTCGGGCTCAGGGAGAAGCTTTCCGTAGAACAGAGGATTCTAGGGGAGAGGCTCTGATGTATGTGGTTGGTGACGGAACAGATCGTCCCTATCGGTGGAAAATCAAAAGCCCGATGTTTACCACAATTTCAGCCTGCCCTCACTATCTCAAAGGGTACAAGCTTGCAGATATTCCCGCAATCATGGGTAGTATTGATATTTGTATAGGAGAGACTGACAAATGACCTTATTCGATGCATGTAGAATTATGGCTGAATGGACAGTAAAGGTTCTCATACCGGTCTTTGAGTTTCAAGAAGGTCTTTTTCCTCCTTTCAGTAATCCTGCAGGTTGGGTCGCGGATTGGTTAGCAACAGAGGGGGGGCTGGATACAATGGCATGGTTTTATGCAGTCAACATCGCTTTTATGATAGGAATGACCAATCTGATTCTGGTTATCCATCTAGAGAGAAAAGTTGCTGCTAGAATTCAAGATCGTAGAGGCCCAATGCTATCTTTTAGATCTCTTCGTGAGTTAGGCGAGGACTTATCTGGTCAGGCACCTTCCTGGAAATTTAAGAAGAATTATAGTGGTATAGGGATTTTACAGAATCTAGCTGATGGAATCAAGGCCATTACCAAGGAATTAATTGTTCCGGCCAAGGCAGATAAATTTCTATTCACTATGGGGCCTATCATATTCATATCTTCATCTGTGTTTTTATTGGCTCTATTTCCTCTGTCAGATAGATTCGCAGCCTCTTCGGCACCGGCTGGCTTGATGGTGATTATGGCCGCTTTTTCCATAGCACCAATAGGGGTTTTGACCTCAGGTTGGGCGTCCAATAACAAATATTCCATGATTGGAGGCATGCGTTCCGCGGCTCAGTTAATGTCGTATGAGATTCCTTTGCTTTTGAGCATGGCGGGTGTGTTTCTGTTAGCAGGGTCCTTTGATCCGGTTGTAATTGTGGAACAGCAACAAGCCTCTACCTGGTTTTTTGGTTTACCAATGTGGAATTTTATTCCCCAATTCATTGGTTTTGCTGTTTTCATGATTTGTATCTTAGCTGAAGTTGAGCGCGTTCCATTCGATTTGCCGGAAGCCGAAGCTGAATTGGTTGAAGGCTGGACAACAGAGTATAGTGGAATTCGATATATGTTGTTCCTAGCCGCAGAATATATCAGAGGATTTGCAGGTGCCGCGGTTGCGACTATCTTGTTTTTAGGTGGCTGGGCAGGTCCTTGGCCAGTACCTCCCGAAATCTGGTTTTTGCTTAAGGTATATCTAATTCTTTTATTTTGGATTTTTATCCGCTGGTCAGTGCCCCGCATAAGAACCGACCAGATTCTTGTTCTGGGCTGGAAAAAGTTGCTACCTTTGTCTCTGATAAATCTCCTTATCGTTATATTTATGGTTGAGATTTACCCATATTTCACAGAGATAGTTAATCTTCCGGAGGTATTCTGATGAGTGAAAAAAGTGAACTAGGAATTATGGATATTTTCGTTAATCCAATGAAAGTAACGATGAAGCAATTTTTCAAATCAACATTTGGAAAACCAACCACAGTAATGTATCCTTTGGAAAGAAGGGATCCACCACCAACCTACAGAGGAATGAATGCCGTAATCTGGGATCTTTGTATTGGTTGTGGGATCTGTGCCGAGGTCTGCCCTAACAGATGTTTGAAGATGAAGCCTGTTGAATTATCGGACGATGAACAAGACAGGGCGTGGTACGGTTCACATCTGGCCAAACGGAAGCATAAACCCGAAAGGCCTGCAATAAATTTCGGCCACTGTATGTTTTGTGGATTCTGTGAGGATTATTGTCCGACCGGTGCTATGACCATGACGGATTTTTACGAATTGGCAGATACTAATCGTGAAGGATTGATTTATCCTGCCCGGTCAATGAAAGTCGACCTCGAAGATCTTCCTCAACTTCCCCTTACGAATTATATGATGGAATCTCCCGTACTGGATGTTGATCCCTGTATTGGATGTAGTAAATGTGTGGACAATTGCCCTACCAATTGTATTATCATGGATGTAGGGCCTCAGGATAAGACGCTTAAAAGTGGCAAGGTCCGGAATGTGGAAAATCCATATTTTGACTATACTATTTGTATTGGCTGTTCGACCTGTGTCAAGGTTTGTCCAGCAGATTGCCTGCATATGGAACCAATAAGCAACTCAAGTTCAAGTGGACTGACTACTGAGGAATCCCCGACCGAGGCCTGATAGTTTGGATTTAGCGATTCTCATTTTCTGGGGTCTGGCGAGTTTAATCCTAGCTTCAGCCTGGGCCGTTGTAAATGGGAATGATATTGTTCATGCCGTTGTCTGGTTGGCAACTGTTTTCTTGTTGACAGCATGCCTATTCATTTTGGCCGACGCTGAATTCTTGGCAGTTATCCAGGTCTTGGTCTATGTGGGTGCTATTTCCGTGGTCATAATATTTGGAATCATGCTCACTAAGAGAACTCTAAAAGGTGGTGAAGATGTCTAGTCGGACTATTATCTGGGTGAGGGATGCCTTAGTGATTACCTTATCGCTTTATATCGTTTTCTCAATTGCCATGGCTCCTTGGAATAATTTGAAGTCTGAGGAACCCTTGTCTATGACCTGTGAAACGGGGTGTGCTCCTGTGATAAATTACCCAGAGGATGGTTACTATCACCACAAGGATTCAATTGTGTTCGAATGGAATTCAGTCTCGGTGGGGTATCGATTTACAGTTCTAAATAGTACGGGACATGTCTTCCATGATGAAAATCTTACTGGTATTGCATCATCTACAACCAATAGATTGCCAGTCGGTGATTATACCTCATTCGTTTATTACAAGGGTATAGTCGGCTCTTTACTGGGAGATAATGAATTTCTTCTTAGTGATGAGGATCATTCTCTGGCTTCTTCTTCAAAAATTACTGTGGTCTGGGCCCCAGTTGGGATTACTTATGGAATTGAGATTCGAGAGCACAAAGCAACAGAGATACGGATTGTTCATCAAGCCGAGGACTTGGCTCAGACATCATATGAGTTCCAGGATTTTGATAATGGTAAAACTTATTCTTGGTCTGTCTATGCCGTTGATTCCATGGGTTTTGTCTCGGAGTCGTCCAATGCAAGGGAATTGAATATAGATACAACCAAATTTTTAGCTTATGAACTGTTCAATAATTGGGAGGTTCCTTTCATACTGTTGGGAATCTTGATGGTTGTTGCGTTACAGGCAGGCGTTTTCCTTGCCAGGGAGGAAACTAATGATTGATCCAATTCATTTTGTGGTATTTTCTTCAATTCTGATGTTGATCGGGGCTTATGGTGTGATTCGCAACAAGAATGCAATAGTGGTCCTTATGTCTATTGAAATAATGTTGACCGCAGCAAACATCAATTTTGTTGCATTCTCCAGTTATTATCATGATCTAACTGGCCAGGTAGCGGTACTGTTTGTTACAACCATAGCCGCGGCAGAAGTGGCAATAGGTTTGGCAATACTTTTGAGCCTTTTCAAACAGAGAGACACCATAGAACTTGATTTGTTGAATACGTTGAGGTGGTAGATTGAGCGAAAAAGACCCCGACACATCAAATATGGACTTATTGGTAACTATCTTTGGCAGTCTGGCTTTGGCACTAGGGTTACTATTTTTCTTGGTTCAGGAGGAGGATACTAGTCCAGTCAATGTTGCCTGGTTAATCCCTGTCTTTTCGATTGTTTCATTTGTTCTTATCTTGCTTTTGGGAAGTTATGATCCCAGAAGAGGCGGTTCAATAGCTGTGATAGGTGTTGGTTTTTCCTCTGTATTTTCATTGGGGGTTGCCTATGATGTCCTGATTAATGATGTTACCCGTGGGGGATATATTGAGTCTACGAGAATCTGGTTTGGAGGCCAAACATTCGCGTTTGAATTTGGTACTTACATAGATGGTCTAGCTGGTTTGCTTCTGTTAGTCGTTGGTTTCGTTTCCTATTTGGTAGTTGTATTTTCTCTAGGGTATATGGTGAAAGAGGGTGACCGCCAAGTAAGATATTTTGCAGAGATAGCTCTATTTGTGGGCGTGATGTTAGGTTTAGTAGTTGCCAATTCATTTTTATTGATGTTTATATTTTGGGAACTAGTCGGCGTCTGTTCCTATTTATTAATTGGATTTTGGTATGAAAAACCATCAGCGGCTTCAGCTGCGAAGAAGGCATTTATCGTTACAAGAGTGGGCGATGTATTTCTGCTTCTTGGCCTTGTAATCTTATTCAATACTTTTGGTACTCTGAGATATTCGGAGTTGTTCAGTAACCCTGAGCTTCTATCCGAAAATGCTGAGGCAGTAAAGTGGGCGACTTTGTGTATATTTGGTGGTGCCGTAGGCAAGTCGGCACAATTTCCATTGCATGTTTGGCTTCCAGATGCGATGGAAGGTCCTACTACCGTTTCAGCACTTATTCATGCGGCAACTATGGTGAAGGCTGGCGTTTTCCTAGTTGCTCGATCATATCCTCTGATTGTTCACAGTCCTGATACTGCGATATATATTGCTGTTACGGGAGGTGTTACAGCATTCATAGCTGCTAGTATGGCTATGGTGATGTATGATATCAAGAGAGTTCTGGCCTATTCAACGATTTCTCAATTAGGGTACATGTTCCTTGGATTGGGTGCGGGTGCTTGGGCTGTCTGGCATGCAACCGAAAATGGGCTGGAAGTCCATGCGCAGGGTTACACTGCTGGTTTATTCCATTTGATGAATCATGCGTTTTTCAAGGCATTACTATTCTTGGGTTCAGGTGCAGTGATACATGCAGTCCATACACAGGATATGAGAGAGATGGGAGGATTACGCAAGGCTATGCCAATCACTTCTACAGCTATGGGTCTTGGTGTCTTGTCTATTGCAGGATTACCTTTCTTTTCTGGATTCTGGTCAAAAGATGAAATTCTTGAGGCAGTTCACCATAATTGGGATGCTGAAGGGATTTTTGGGGCTTTGTGGTGGTTGGGATTGCTTACTGCAGCTATGACGGCTTTCTATATGACTAGATTGTGGATGATGACCTTCAGTGGCCCTCCTTCCCATGAGGTAGAAGAGGTAATTCCTTCTGACGATCATTCGGATTCAGGCAATTGGGAGATACTCAAGAAAGAAGTCAAGATACAGGCACATGAGGCTCCACGGGTCATGACCATACCTCTGATGATTTTAGCCTTTTTAGCTGTCTTTTCAGGATTCGTGGTCTTTCTTGGAGATGGTTTTGGTTCGGTGGTCTTCTATGGCGCACATCATTCTTCAGAGGGACCTATTCAATGGGGTCTTCTTGATCATATTTTATTATCGACCTTAACTCACTTATCGGTCCTTGTGGGTCTTACAGGAGTAATTCTTGGTTATCTCTTCTACAAGAGAGGGGACGATGGCCAGACTCCATTCTCGACGGCTTTCGTATCTGATAGCGTTGTCACAAGCAATTTGCATACATTCTTGTCAAATCGCATGTACATGGCGAGATTATTTGATTGGTTTGGTATGAGAACTTGGGATACCTTGGCCATGGTCTGTGACTGGTTTGATCGTAAGATTATTGACGGGATTGTCAATGGAATTGCTTCCATTACACAAATCTTAAGTGGAGAGGTGAGAAAGTTGACTTCAGGTTTTACGGGACATTATGCCTCTCTTACTATAGGTGGCCTTGGTGCTTTGGTAGTAGTTACCCGTGTGGTATTTCCATTGATGGGGTGGTCGTTATGAGATGGTTCTTATTTCTCCTTCTGGTTGTTGCACTTGTTCCTGCTGCGTCAGCTGAAAATCACACAGTGATTGTTACCCAGGCTGATGATTCCAGCTCATACTTTTTTGATCCTGAGGTATTGACGGTAAACATTGGAGATACAGTGGAATTTGTTTGGGGCAATGGTTCTCACAATGTAGCTCAGGTTTCCGATTCAGAATCAAAGACCTATGGTTCAGGGTTCTATTCAGGTGTGCCAGAAGTGGGTGGCAATTGGGTACTGCCAGCTGAGTATACAATGCAGGATGGAACTTTGTATTACGTTTGTCAGCCTCATGCGCTGATGGGTATGAGTGGATCAATAATTGTAGGTACTGGAACTCCTCCTCTTCCTGATATTGCAATGGAATTTGGTGACTTCCCATGGCTTTCCTATCTTCTGGTATTTCCCCTTATCGGTTCTCTTTGGATTCTTGGTTTCAGAAACAACCCCTCTGCTCCAAGGATAATTGCTCTGTTCACTACATTATTCACGCTTGGACTATCCATTATAATATTTGTAAAGGCTGGTTCAGGAAGTGGTTTCAGATTAATGGAGGAATATGTATGGGCACCTAAACTGGGAGTGTCTCTACTACTGGGAGTTGATGGTCTCAGCTCACCGATGGTTCTGTTAACGGGAATCATTACCCCTCTCGCGGTCTTATTTGCTTGGCATGAAAAGGAAAAACCAGCCTTATTCTTTGCTTTACTATTGGTAATGCAGACGGCCCTATTCGGTGTTTTCATCACTCTGGATTATTTTGTGTTCTATATCTTCTGGGAAGTGGTGCTGATTCCAATGTTCTTTTTGATTGCTATTTGGGGTGGCGATAACAAACGATATGCTTCAATCAAGTTCATTATTTACACATTCACTGCTTCGGTTGTGATGTTAGTTGGATTTATGGCCCTTTATTTTGAAGCGGGCGTCAATTCCTTTTCGATGATTGAAATTGCCGAGGCTAACGCAGGTTTCAACAGGGACTTCCAGATCTGGGTTTTTGCGGCATTGTTCATCGGTTTCGCGGTCAAGATACCTTCAGTTCCTTGGCATACTTGGTTACCAGATGCCCATGTCGAGGCTCCAACTGCGGGGTCAATTCTTTTAGCTGGAGTCATGCTGAAAATGGGACTTTATGGTTTAATGCGGGCAGCAATCCCGGTTCTACCTTTAGGTGCCGAGTATTTTGTACCAATAATGGTCGTTTTAGCTATTGTTTCTATATTGTATGGAGCAGCCTTAAGTCTGGGTCAGGAGGACCTGAAAAAATTAGTAGCATATTCTAGTGTTTCCCATATGGGTGTTGCACTGTTAGGAGTTGCAACGATGACTGAGCTGGGTTTTGCCGGTGCGGTTTTTATGATGTTTGCACATGGTATTCTTAGCCCAGCAATGTTCATGGTTGCGGGAGTAATGTTGCATCAAGTTGGCACTCGTGATATTCCAAAACTTGGAGGTCTAGCTGGCTATCAACCTACTACTGCTGGAGTTTTTGTTGTTATTTTCTTGGGCAGTCTTGGTCTTCCAGGTATGGCTGTTTTTGTTGCAGAATTGGCAGTTTTTATTGCTTTTTTCCAGTCTCATGGTTATTGGTTGATACTTCCAATTTTTGGAATGGTTCTGACAGCGGGTTATCATTTATGGGCTTTACAGCGCTCTTTGTTTGGTCCCGACAGTGAGCAGATAGAAATGAATCAAGTTCACGAAGCTCCATGGTATGAGTTTTATCCTTTATTGGTAATCGTTATCCTTGCCGCTTTTTTCGGTATTTTCCCAAGTTATTTGATGGATCCTATAACTGTTGCATGTTATGATATTCTGGCTTTTATGGGGGAAGTATAGTGGATAGTTCTCTTCTTTTCTTGCCTGAACTATTGTTGGTAGCCAGTATCATGGCAATCCCGGCTTTGTATATTGCTACTGAGAATAACAAATCTTATTCGATTTGCGCTAATATGACTTTGGCATTGTCATTCTTGTTGCTTATATTATTCTGGTTTTATCCGGATGAAGTTTCATTTGAAAAGAATTCGTCAGTTTATATTATTTATAGCCATTTTAAATTGGATACCTTCTCACAATTATTCAAAATAATATTTGTATTGACAGCTTTGACGGTTTCTGTTCTGAGTGGTTCTTATTTTGAGGAAGATGAGCCTCATCAGGCAGAGTACTATACTCTACTTCTTTCTAGTACTTTAGGTATGATGTTGGTTGCTTCTGCGACTGATTTCTTGACACTTTTCTTAGGAATAGAGATATCGGCTTTCAGCAGTTATGCTATGGTTGCTTTCAGAAAACAGGATGATAAGTCTACGGAAGCAGGGGCCAAATACTTTCTGATAGGTGCTTTTTCTTCGGCACTTACACTTTACGGAATATCCTTGCTTTATGCCCTTACTGGTTCGATTACTTTCGAAGGTATGCGTTCATTTTTTACAGGTCTTAATAATGAAGTTGTTTCCGGGAATTTTGATGAGGTCATTTTTATTTCTAGTTTGTTCATACTTGCTGGTTTAGGCTTCAAGATCGCAGTTGTTCCCTTTCACGCCTGGGCACCTGATGTGTACCAGGGCGCTCCAACTCCTGTAACGACCCTTCTTGCAGCTGGAAGTAAGGCTATGGGGTTCGTAGCCTTGTTCAGAGTATTCTTGTTCACAATGGAAGCTGTATCTGATGAGTGGAAGTTAATTCTTGGAATTATAGCTCTTGCTTCAATGACAATTGGTAATCTGGCAGCTATTACTCAGGATGATATTGGTCGGATGCTAGCTTATTCCTCAATTGCTCAGGCAGGGTACATTCTGATCGCAGTTCCTGCTCTTACCGATGACGCAGTCTCCGGGGCCATTGCCCATACCATGGTTCATGCATTCATGAAAGGGGGAGCTTTTGTCATAGTTGCAGGAGTAGGTGCAGCCGGGTTGGGATATAGCCTGGATTCTTACAAAGGTCTGGCTGCACGTTCACAATTATTGGCATTGTCCATGACTGTTTGTCTTTTGTCCCTAGTTGGAATCCCTCCGTTTGCCGGATTCATTAGTAAATTTCTGCTATTCTATGGGACTTTGCAAGCTGGTCTTTCGGGAGATACTTGGATTATTGCATTGGTAATTGCCGGTGTTCTGAATTCTGCACTTTCACTGTATTATTATCTTAAAGTTATTCGGTTCATGTATCTTTATGATGCTGTCGGTTCCAAGGATATTGAGTTTAGCAATGCGGTTCGTTATATTTCGTTCCTAACTGTGCTTTTCTTGGCTATTATTCTGCCCTTGTTCTGGCAGTCCCTCTTTGAAATCTGCAAGGAGGCTACTGTAGCTCTGATGACATGATTGACAAGGATAATATTCAATATAGACAATTTAGTAAATTGTGGGCAGGGGAGACACCTAAAGGCGTCAACATCACCAAGAGAGATGTTTTCCGTTCCAAGATGAAAAATTCATGTCAGCAGGAAGGGATTGAATTTAGTGAAATAAATGCGTTTAGAATTTTCTCGGGAGAGATTAAAGAATTAGGTTCAGACACTCAGAAGGTAGGAGAGATTAAGGTAACTAAACCACCTAGAAGACATCTAAGAGGAATTTAATTTCGGTCACTTACAATTAGTTCATTTGCAAAGGATATAGGTACCTGTTCTAGTAGAATTTTGGTTGATGAATCTGGAACCTCTTCCAAAAATTTCCGGGACATTTCTTGCCATGGGGCAATCAATTCTTCAAAGATATTCTGAGCATCGCTTGTTTTCACGTTCTTTATAATTTCACCAGCATTTCCAGTCTCTATAAATTTATCAATAGATGGTTTGTACCCGCTATAACGAGTTAATCTTGTGACTGGTAAAGTTGGTATTCCAAGGGCTAAGTCTCCTACAGGTGTCTTGGTAATTAATGAATTCATAAGATCAAGATAGTCATCAGTTATCTGATATATAATTCCTACAGTTTCCCCGAATTTATACATTGGTAATGCCAAGTCGGTTTGAGGCGAGATTAATGCCCCTAATTCAGCAGCTGTACTGTATAGTGCTCCAGTCTTTCTTTTTATTCTATGAAGATACACAGATTCACTGTAATTTTCTTTATCTGTAAAGTCAGCAATCGCCCCTTCAGTCAAATTCCTGGCACATATTGCTAGAGATTTTCCTGTGGCTAATGAGATGGCCCCATGTAGGGACCCCGTTGCAACCATCAGATCCGCGACTAAAATGGCTGTCCTTGGGCCCAGTTCTTTCCACAATGATGGAGCCTCACGCCTAAATTTATCTCCATCTAACCAATCATCATGTATCAAGGTTCCACAATGAATCAATTCCAAGGCCATTCCACATTCGAATGCCAAATGGGCATCGCCACCTAAACAATCGGATACTAAACGGCAAAGTACGGGTCGTAATTGCTTTCCTTGCCCTACTCCTTTTTCTATTAGAGGTGCTATATCCTTTGATTCCTTGCTGATTTCTCTTTTCAGATGTCTTTGGAACTCAACTCTAACTTCTTCGAAATAATCGTTTAAATTCTGCGAGACTGTCAGATTTTCCTGTAATTTTATTGTTTCTTTCATAGTTAAATGTATTCAATACCAATTATCAGTAATGTCCCAGTTAGGGCATGTATACCAATGGTTCCCCAGTTTGCACCGGCCAATTCTCGGGTATTATAGCTGTTTATTACTTGATATGAATAATAGAGAGCCACAGGTAATCCTAGTAATGAAAGAAGGGCCCCTTCCTCTACGATATTGTATTCGAATAATGCATATATTGAGGAGAATGCTGCAAGCATTAGGATAAGGTACCCCCAACTGGATTTTTCTAGTCCTAGAACTACAACCAAGTGATGTTTTCC
Organism: Euryarchaeota archaeon UBA136; assembly: GCA_002506485.1. GTDB lineage: Archaea > Thermoplasmatota > Poseidoniia > MGIII > CG-Epi1 > CG-Epi1. The sequence continues at coordinate 34,177 of DAXQ01000076.1, forward strand.
TGCAATTTCGTCTGATTTGCTATCAGGAAACTGATTAATCCAAAGTATTGCTGTCGTTAGTATTCCAAATGGTATTCCAAATAGAAATGCCTCCCATGAATGTATTCCAGACATTGCATAGATAGCTCCCATAGTCATCAGTGGGCCATAATTCAAACCAATCAGTAATTCTCCAATTCCTTTACGTGCTACTAATCTTAGAGGATATCCCATATAGAAATATCCCGAAAACGCTCCCGCAAGTCCGTAGTAAAGTAATTCCACTTTATTATCAAGCATAATTACTATTCCTGATAAACCAGCTAAAGCTAGAAAAGAAGTTGCCAAACGGAAAAGTTGTTTCTCAGTTATCAATCCCAGTTCGATAGCTCTGCTGCCTCCTGAGAGTTGTAAGAAATAGTCGTTGTTGATCTGATCAGTTCCACTGGTCCAGTCAAAATAATCATTGTATGTATTGGCAGCCAGATGTAGAAAAGATCCACCCATAAACACCAATCCAAAGGTTAACCAATCCATCTCGATAAGTCCTTTCTGAAGACCCCAGACCACGCTAGCAATTATTGGAATCCAGGTGGCACTAAGGAAAGGCAATCTTGTTATGGCAACGATTGAGATAAATCGGGTGAGCAAGGATGTTTTGGGCATAGTGTCCATGGGAGAAACATTCTTCAGTTCTTTTGTGCGCCCACAGTAACCGATATGCATTCCGTTTTTCATTGTTGCCGTACATGTAAATTCAGCAGCAAATTGCGTTCCATCTTTTCTTATGAAGGTGGTCTTTGTTGAATATCCTTCCCTATTCTTTCTTGCTTCTTTTAACCACTTAGCAACATGGCCTAGCACCACCATACCAGGTGAGAATAGAGAAACTCTCTTCTTACCTATGATTTCATTGGCCGTGTACCCAAACATTATTTCGGCGCTTTTGTTGAAGGTTTCTATTCTACCCTCTATATCACAGGTTATTACACTGGTTACGTCATCTGATTCTGACATTAGGTACCTTTTAATTTCCTTATTCAACTTCATTAGGTATAGTATATAAAACAATCATTATTATTGCCCAATTCAATGATTATACATTTATTTTTTTAAGGGGTTCCAAATATTCAGCTTCCCCTTCTTTTAGTGAATTAATAGCTGCCTTTGCGCCAGTTATAGTGGTTATGAATGGAATTCCTAATTCGACCGCTAATCTTCTCATTTGTGCTCCATCGGTTGCAGCTCTTCTTCCAGTAGGTAGATTGATAATCAGATCCACTTTTTTGTTCCTCATCACAGATAGGATATCTGGTTGTTTTCTGTCCGATATTCTCCAGATCACCTTACTATCTATTCCTTTTCTTCGCAGGTGTGCAGCAGTTCCTTTCGTGGCTATCAGATTGAATCCCAAATCTATCAATTCCTGTGCAACATCTCCAAATTCGAGTTTGAGTTTGTTTGATACTGAAAGAAACACAGTTCCTGTGGTAGGTATGGTCTTGTTTCCCCCTTTCATTGCTTTGAGGTATGCAGTTCCAAACGTAGGCCCATGTCCCATCGCTTCACCTGTGGACTTCATTTCTGGGCCCAGTACCGTGTCTAATCCGGTTATCTTTAACCAGGAGAAGGTTGGTACTTTCACTGACGCTCCCTTCATTTTAATTAATTCTGGAAGCTGATTCAATTTTTGGCCCAACATCGCTCTTACAGCTAATCTAGCTAGGGGATAACCTGTTGACTTACTAACGAAGGGCAGAGTCCGGCTTGCCCTTGGATTTGCCTCTAGAAGGAACACATTTGAGTCCTTGATTGCCAATTGTAAATTTGCAGCTCCAATAATTCTCATCTCTTTGGCAACTTTTTTACTAATCTTGATGACTTCATCTTCCAATTTCTTTGAAATTGATTGGGGAGGCATAACGCACGCACTGTCTCCGGAATGGACACCAGCCATCTCAATTTGCTCCATTACAGCCCCAATCACCACTTTCTTTCCATCGGAAATCAGATCAACGTCCAGTTCAATAGCTCCTTCCAAGAATTTATCGACTAGTACTGGCCTTTTGGGAGTGGCATGAGTTTCTAATCGCAGATATTTCTTGAGTTGTTTATCATTGTGTACAATTTCCATACCTCTCCCACCGAGTACAAAGGAAGGTCTGACTAGGACGGGAAATCCAATTTCCTCTGCTCTGGTTATGACTTCATCCGAACTTTTGGCTATCGCCCATTTCGGCATCTTTATGCCTGCCTTTCTCATTAGTTCTCCACATTTTCCTCTGTCCTCGGCAGCATCCATATCCCTGACTTTTGTGCCGAGGATCCTAGTTTTCAATTTTTCTTTTTGGATATAGGCTTCAACTTCTGATGCTAAATTGACTGCGGTTTGTCCACCTAACTGTAAAATTATTCCATATGGTTTTTCTACATCTAGTATCTCAAAGATAGATTCAGCATCTAAAGGCTCGAAATACAATCTATCTGATGCATCAAAATCAGTTGATACTGTTTCTGGGTTGTTATTTACCACAACGGCTTCGTAGCCTGCCTTCCTTACCGCTTGTACTCCATGAACGGTTGAATAGTCGAATTCTATCCCTTGTCCTATTCTTATGGGTCCTGAACCTAGGATTACAATATTTTTCCCTATCTTGTATTCAGATTTCTGGTCCAAATAGGTTGAATAGAAGTAGGGCGTCTTTGCTTCAAATTCACCAGCGCATGTGTCCACCATCAAGAATGATGAAGTAATATTCATTCTCTTTCTTTGATTTCTTATGGTTTCCTCATTTTTTCCAGTTAAATGAGATATGTGGGAATCACTAAATCCGTTGCTTTTAGCCTTGAGTAGAATCTTCTTTGGTATATTCTTTCTAATTTTTTCCAATTTGTTTTCAATTTTCACTAATTCTCCAATTCTTTCGATGAAGAAAGGATGGAAGTCAGTTAATTCGCAAGTTCTCTGAATTCTATTGGGACTAGCATTCCTGCGTTTAAGATAGTTCCAGATAATTGTTAGGCGTTGATCATTGGGCACCCGCAGTTTCTCCTCTAATTTCTCTTTTCTCCACTTGATTGTCTCAGGGTATCCTAGACCTTGGCCAATAGATCTCCACCCTTTCATCAATGCTTCCTCAAATGACCTGCCAATGGCCATAGTTTCCCCAGTTGATTTCATCTGCGTTCCAAGAGTTCTATCCGCGAGTTTGAATTTGTCGAATGGCCACCTAGGTATCTTGATGACCACATAATCAATAGATGGTTCGAAGGCTGCACTTGTATTTCCTGTTACTCTGTTTGGTAATTCATGCAGTTTATGTCCAATCGATAGCATGCTGGCAATACGGGCTATTGGAACCCCTGTTGCTTTGGATGCCAATGCTGAAGAGCGCGAGACCCGAGGATTAACCTCTATCAGGATATAATCCTCCGTTTTGGAATTATATGCGAATTGAACATTACAGCCACCTACTATCCCTAGACTTCTGACAACCTTCAATGCTGAAGTTCTCAATTTTTGATATGCTGTGTCAGGAAGAGTGAGGGCCGGTGCCACGACAATAGATTCACCAGTATGTACTCCCATAGGGTCTAGGTTTTCCATTGAACAGACGATAATTGCATTATCATCCTCATCTCTTAGAACTTCAAACTCAAATTCAAGCCATCCTAAGATGGATTCTTCTATCAATAATTGTTTGACAGGGGAAAGGGCTAAACCTCTACCAGCTATAATATCTAATTCACTTTCATCATAAGCAATGCCTCCTCCCGTACCACCCAGAGTGAAGGCTGGTCTTACAACGACCGGATAATCCAGTTTCTCTGCTAATTTCAGTGATTGGTTGATTGTTTTGGCAATTCCGCTTTCTGCAACAGGTTCGCCTATTTCTACCATCTTTTTTCTGAAAAGATCCCTGTCTTCAGCCATTTCAATGGATTTCAATGACGTTCCCAGAATTTTCACCCCATATTTCTGGAGTACTCCGGCCTTATGCAAATCTACTGTGAGGTTAAGTCCAGTTTGCCCCCCCATACCAGGAATAATCGCATCAGGTTTCTCTTTTTCAATAATTCTCTTCAAGGATTCCACAGTCATCGGTTCGATGTAGACGATATCTGCAGTTTCCGGGTCAGTCTGGATCGTTGCTGGATTCGAATTGACTAGGACTACAGTATGCCCAGCCTCACGCAATGCGGAACAACATTGAGAACCTGAATAATCAAATTCAGCTGCCTGACCAATAATTATAGGTCCAGCTCCAGGGACTAGAATCTTCATTCTACCCATTTATCGTCTCCAATACCCTCTTGAAAAGAATATTTGCATCCATTGGGCCTGGTGCAGCTTCTGGATGGAACTGAACAGACCAGCAATTCTTGGATTCTATTCCTTCACAGGTCCCATCATTCAAGTTGACAAATGTTTCTTTGACCTTATTCGGCAATTTATGGAGCGCAAATCCGTGATTCTGTGAGGTTATGAAAACATTATCAGTTTTCAGTTCTTTTACGGGTTGATTTCCCCCTCTGTGCCCATATTTCAGCTTGTACGTTTCACCACCTAGGGCTAGTCCCAGGATCTGATGGCCCAAGCATATTCCAACTACGGGTATCTCCTTCAGGATACTCTTAACCGTATTTACTACTGGTTTCATATCTTTATGGTCAGGATCGCCCGGACCATTGCTCATGAACACCAGTTCGGGTTCTGTGGCCTTTACTTTCTCGATATCATAATTCCAGGGAACGACGGTCACCTGGCATATTTTTGCTAGATTCTTGACTATGGACTGTTTTACACCCCAATCAAACAGCGTGATTCTTGGTCCTTCAGTTCCTCTCTTATATTTTCGTTTAGTAGAGACCATTGACACCAGGTTCGAATCAGATGGCCATTCCATTTGCTTGGCTCTCTGTACTCCCTGTTTGGGTGTTATCTTTCCATCTGTGCAGATAACTGCTCTCAGAGTCCCGGCCTCCCTGGTAATAATCGTTAATTGTCTAGTATCTATTCCTTCCAATCCTGGTATTTTCTCTTCTTTTAGCCATTCATCCAGATTCATTTTTCCTTGGTGTGGACTTCGGCACCATTCTTTTACCAGACAGGCATTAACTTGTATCTTTGAGGATTCATAATATTTAGGACTGCAACCATAATTTCCTATTTGTGGAAAGGTAAACATCAGCATCTGACCAGCATAACTGGGATCAGTAAGAGCTTCCTGATAGCCCGTCATTGAGGTGTTGAAAACGAGCTCTCCTTCAACTGTTTCCAGATAACCAAATGAGTCTCCAAAAAAAACAGAACCGTTCTCTAGAGCAATCCATCCCTGCATCTAGGAGGTGCCAGTCCGATGGGGGATTAAAATAAGATGGTTAGAGGTTATCGAGGAAGTCCTTTTCAGTGAAGTGTAATCTAGAGGGAACCACTAGGCTGTGGGGTTCTTTTCCTAGGTCTAATTTTGCCAGGTCCTTTAATTTTCCGTACCATACTTTCTGGTCTTCTCTTCCTACTCTGGCGGCCGCTGCAACTTTTATTTCTCCAGATAGTCCGGCCTCGATGATCTGCTCTGCAGCCTGAGCAGCAGTCATGTAAATTGGTTCAGTTTCAGGTTGGTCGGCCTTGATATCCAATAATACCAATGTGTGATTCCCATTCTTCATATTGGCCTTGATTTTATCGATAGGACTGGTCGGTTTGTAGTTCCCCTCTGGAAGGACCAATGTTGCTACGGGTCCAAAGTTGTAATGTTGGAGTCCCAGGACACCTGCGACGACGGTCAGGACAGATGCATTGTGTATCACTTGATATTCAATCTTATTCTTTTTGCATTCTAACAATAAGCTAACATGAGTGGTCGCCGAGAGCGCATCACCCACAATAAGTAACGCAATATTCTTTTCTTTTGCCAAGTCGATAATTTCGTTTGGTTCCTCTACCTGACCTCTGGATAGATGGATAGGTTCCTTTTGTGACTTTAATTTTACCCATTCTAATGTTTCAGGATGAATTGGAGAGGTATAAGTCTCGTAGAATATGTGGTCTGATAAACTGAGGGAGATAACTCCATCCATGGTTATAGAATTCGGACCACCTAGTCCTAGACCAATTATTGTCAGCATGAAGTCTTATTTGAGCCTCTCTTAATTAGTTACTATGGCTATATCACAAGGTTCATTGGAGATACTTACAAATCCTAAATCTTTCTTGGATATCACGAGTCAAGTTCAGGATTTTGTGGCAAAGTCAAATATTCAGAATGGTGTTTGTCATTTATTCATAAAACATACGAGTGCAAGTTTAGTTATTCAGGAGAATTATGATCCTTCTGTAAGGCAAGATTTTGAGACTATATTTTCGAATTTAGCACCTGAAGACTTTCCATATGTTCATAATATGGAAGGTAAGGATGACATGCCAGCACATATTCGTTCAGCTTTAACTAGCACTTCTGAGGCTGTTCCGGTTATGAATGGCAAGCTTTCATTGGGAACTTGGCAGGGAATATATTTGTGGGAGCACAGAGACCAATCACATAATAGGACAATAGTGGTTACCATGGTCGGTGAATAAGTTTCAAAATATTTTTAAAACCTACTATGGTGTACCATACTGGCAAAGATATGACGATATGAAATAATGGAATTTAGTCAATACAAATCAAATGCAATGGGAAAATTGGAGTCTGCTCTGTCCGAAGGTCTTGTCGATGAGGGTGTTATCTCAGTATTGAATTCTCTTAATTCCCATCCTGATATTTTTACCACATCTAGTTGTGCAGGTCGAATTCAATTGATAGTACTTCCAGATATTGGTCGCAAGGATTCCGTTGAATTGAGGAAAACATGGCACAGACCAGTTGAATTTGAAGAAGTTAAGGAAGCCCTCGACAATTTAGATATTCCACCAAATTCTATTGTCATTCTTCAAGGTCAGTCACCTATTTTCCACGTAGCTTGTAGAACTATGGAATTAGCACAAAAATTTAGAGGAATAGTTCACAGTCAAGGTTGGAAATATTCTTCATTGATAACAGGAAATGAGGACAAATGGGTGGTCGAGATTCTTTCAGCCAATAGAATCGATAACTTGCTTTATCGTGATGGAGTTATTGCCAAACCTAGTGATGAACGTCTTAAATTCATAATTGAGGAATCAAACAAGATACTTGTCAAAGCTCAGTCTAGATTGGAAGCTTTAGAATATATACCATCAGGTTTGTAGCATAACATGAAGGCCCTCTACTTCGAAGAACATGGTGAAAGGGACGTATTACAATACGGAGATTTACCTGATTTGCAAAACAAAGAGGGTCATGTATTGATCAAAGTGGAAGCCTGTGCTTTGAATCATTTAGATATATGGAGTCGCAAAGGTTGGCCAGGTCTTAATCTTGAAATGCCTCATATTGGAGGTAGTGATGTTTCAGGAACTGTTGTAGAAGGTAATGGTAATTGGAAAGAAGGAGATAAGGTCGTAGTAGACCCCGGTATCTCTACGAAACAGGATTCTTGGACCGAGAAAGGATTGGATAGCATGAGTCCAGGTTATCGGATTCTTGGTGAGCATATTAGTGGCGGATGTGCAGAATATGTATCAGTACCTGCAGAGAACATTCACAAGCGTCCAGAGGGTATGACTGCTAGTCAGGCTGCTGCACCCCTTCTTGTGGGTTTAACGGCCTATAGAATGCTTGTAATCAGGGCTAGTATACAGAAAGGCGATAATGTTCTGGTAATGGGTTCCGGTGGTGGTGTCAATTCATTATCAATCCAGATTGCCAAACACTTTGGGGCAGATGTCCATGTTGTTGCTGGAGGTTCTGAAAAGAAAGCTAAAGCGGAAGATTTGGGTGCTTCTTTTGTAGTAGATTACAAAGCCAATCCCAACTGGCATAAGGAATTGTTTCCAGCTATTGGTAGAAAGGGCTATGATATCGTTGTTGATAATGTAGGTAAGCCTACTTGGTCAAGATCAATTAAATTAGCTGGAATAGGCGGTCGGATTGTCACAGTGGGCAATACCAAAGGGCCAATCGCCGAAACAGACATCCGCTATATTTTTTCGAAACAATTATCTATTCTTGGATCTACTATGGGTTCCCATTCAGATTTTGCTGAATTATTGAAATTACTGGAATCTGGTTCAATAAAACCCGTTATTGATTGTGAGATTCCTCTTTCTGATGGTGCAAAAGGTCACCAAATCTTAGAAGAAGGAACTATGTTTGGTAAAGTTGTTATTGTTCCAGACTAGGAGAATTGTTCAATTTTTTCTCAATGTAGCAATGATATGGCTTGTACTGGGACCATAAAATTTTACTCTTTCAAATTTTTCTACAACAAAACCCTTTATTTTCATCAAATCGGAAAATTTGGTTGGAATACTTCCCCAGTCACTCCTACTTTTGAATCCCAGCCAATTATTCCGGTATGCTTCATGGAATACAGCTATTCCGTTTTCATTCAGACAACTGTGGGTGTGCTCTAGAAAATCAATAGTATTCCCGATATATCCTAAGTGAATAACGTCAGCTTTCAATTTCACATTTCTGCAATCATCATTTATAATCTCTACATTTTCAATATTATTCTCTTTGACATTTGTGGTAAGATATTCTATGGCTTTTGGGTTTTTATCAATAGCTATAATCTTTGCTTTGGGATATCCTCTAGCCATTTGTAAAGCAAAATAGCCTATTCCTGCAAAATAATCGATGATTGTTCTCGGTTTATCAAATGAATAAAAGTCAATGACTTTTTCAGGTCCGGCTAGGGCAGATCTCCATCCTGTATTTCCTGGCGACCACATAATCTCACTGAGATCCAATCTATATTTTATTCCATATTCGGAAATCTCTGTAATGGTCTTAGTTCCGTACAACAGGTCGACTTTTTCTGGCTTTCTTAACTCACCACTAACTTTTCTTTTTTGAATTACAGTCTTGACATTTAATTCATCAGCATAAATTTCTGCGATTCCCCTTTTTTTATCATCAGCTAGGTTTTCAAGATCAATTATCAATACATTCCCAATCCTTTTCCATTTCGTGGGTAATTTGTCGTGTAAGTCAGAATTCACTCTTAGCTTGATATTTTCAAGAGGTTTCATTTTTCAGCTAGTTTTCTGAGAACTGCTATTTCAGGTTTCCACATTTCTGGACCTCCTGGTGTTTCAAGATAGCCAGCTAGATGTTCCAGTCTTTTTTCCTGCATGAAATTTTTGAAAGTCTCTTTTCCTAATTTTCCCATTCCAATATTGTCATGTCGGTCGACTCTTGATCCCAGATCACTTTTGGAGTCATTGAGATGAAGTGCTACCAGATATTCCATACCTACGATACTCTCAAAGTCATCCCATATCTGATTAAAGTCATTTCTCCAATCATACCCTGAAGCCCATGCGTGCTGTGTATCAATACAAACTCCAACTCTTTTCTTGTCATCAATATAGTCTATAATATGTTTAATCTCCTCGAATCTTATCCCTACATTTGTACCTTGTCCTGCAGCATTCTCAATCACCAATTTTGATTCATAGCCTTTTGTTTCTTTAAGAGTTCGATTCATATGGTGTGCAATTCGTTCCAATGCATTATATCTCGTTGGTTTATCGTCCCTCATATCTTTCTTTGGATGGGTATGAGACCCAGGGTGGAAATTGAGATAGGCAACACCGAGCGCTTCGCAGCGGTGATATTCTTCTAAGAATGCAACTTGAGCTCTTTTGCCTTTGGTTTCATCTGGACTTCCCATGTTTATCAAATATGAATCGTGTATCATAAGAGGGCCAAGATCGGTTTGAGATAATGGTTTTTTGAATCCTTCTATTTGTTCTTCAGTTAGTGGTTTTGCTATCCATTGTCTTTGATTTTTGCTGAACATCTGAAATGTATCAGCTTCTATTTCCAAGGCCCAGGGAATTGCGTTCTGAAGTCCCCCTGCAACACTTACGTGAGCTCCTAGTCTCATTGTTTTACTGATTCAAGGCTACCTTAATAATAACTATTCGATAAGAGCCTGTGAAATTTTCCGTAGTAGCTAATACTGGCCATTCAGGAATCAAGAAAATACTGACCAAGGTAATTGGTTTTCTGGATGATTTTGAACTTGAGGAGGAGACTGCTAAAGTCGTAAATCTGAAGGGGGCGCCTCTTAGTGAATTACAGGGAGACATGGTGATTTCTCTGGGAGGCGATGGAACTTTATTGTACATTTTATCAAAAGTAAACAAGCCTATCTTTGGAATTAACTGTGGAGGTGTTGGGTTTCTGACTGAAATGGAGCATAGCGAAGATATTTTCACGGCAATTAAAAATTTGGAAAAAGGCGAGTTTCTAAATCAGAAATTACAGCGAATTGATACCTACATCAATGAACATCTTGTTGGCTCAGCCCTTAATGAAGTCGTGTTGCATACATCCCGTGTAGCTAAAATACAAGGATTCGAGATCCATATTGATGGCGTTCTGGCTGACAGTTTCAGAGGCGATGGCTTGATAATTTCAACGCCTACAGGGTCTACGAGCTACGCAATGTCCTTGGGTGCTCCGATATTGTACCCAACTATGGAAGCTCATATTATTGTCCCCATTGCCGCTTATAGAATCGGTGCCCGGCCTTTGGTTATTCCATCCAATTACGAGATAACAGCAAAATTGGCTGGCAATCCTGAGGCAGTTATGGTCTTGGATGGTCAAGAGGAGATATTGATTACAATCGATGACATTATAAAGTTCAAAAAGGCATCTAAACCTGTTGAACTAATAAGATTTAAGGATAATTTCTTTGAAAAAGTAAGGAACAAATTAAGGTTGTAGAAAACGTGAAAAAACGAAAAACTCGATTGAGAGGTACCAAGACAGCTGCCAAGTCCGAGCAGAAGAAATTAAGGAATCGACTTGACAAAATCAAGGAGCGCCCGGAGTTATTGCTGCCCCGGACCAAAGAAGGCACAACCGCCCATACCATCTATGCGAAAGTGCTGAAGGATTTGGAATTGGCCAAGGATCAATATCTGAATCCACCCAGTTTCTTTTCAGGTATTCTTGGTCCTAAACCAAGGGATACCATGGCCAAGGCTTACGCTGCTTCTCTTACGATCCTGGATTCTGGGGCTCCAGTCATGGCCATTGCCCGGTTTCCCCATGGAGAGGTAAATTATGTGATGCGTGGGTCTGGTATTTCCAAAGAAAAATTGATTGGAATCCAGAATTATCATAATAGATTATGGTCTCGTTTCGCACATCTAGACTATGTTAAAAAATACAAACTGTATATTTATGCTCTCGAGAAAGGTCTGATCTGTAGCGGTACTGATCCGCAATATCCTCCACAGTTATGGAATGAGGCATGTTCTTCTTTAAATTTGAAGGAATCAAAGGAGACACAGTTTGGAGTGAATGTATTTTGTGGTTCTATTCAGAAATCTGTTACGATTCCCTACAAGAGACTCTTGAAATCAAAGGGGAACAGTTATAGTCATTTCCTGAAACACCAGATAGCCTTTGACCAAGACGCTGATTTTATTCTTTCAGTCAAGACTCCCTTATCTGACTTGATCTCCGATATTCCTATGAATATCTTTGATGATTATATGAAGGGAATACAGGGAGATTCCGATTTATGGGAATCAGTCATGAACTTTCAGAAAAAGAAGATAATGGATTTAGATGAGCAAGTTTTTATCATTTCCAATAATCCAATTTCCAGAGAGAAATTAATCAAGAAAATAGGCCACAATAAGATTGATGAAGCCATTATAGCCGATATCTTGGTTGATTATACAGAATCAATAATATTGGATAATATCACCTTATCCAGTTTCACTGAATACACTTGGGAAGCTGTAGGGCAGGATATTGCAGAAAAATTCAAACCCAATTCCTCTAGACATTACAATGGTGAAAATTCGCTTGAAATCTTGAGGAATTTATACAATCGTATTGTTAAAGACAGCCTGACAAGTGAATATCCCAAATTCAGATCCTTGGCTGAACCCTTGCAGTTATTGGATAAAGTAGTCAGATTACTTAAATCTGGAGACAAAAATAGAGCTGTTAAGGAAATGGAAAGTTCATCATCTAATAATAATATGACTAAATCATTGTCATGGTCAGTTTTGATGTGTCTTAATGCTACTTCAAGCAGGGCCTGGAAATACAGTAAAGAAGAGCAAGCCCTTGGTGAAACCTTGAAATCTTTTGTTCAAAGTCTAATTGATAGTAAACCATCTGAATATTTGGGAACATTAGAGGATATTTCAACCAGAATAGGGCTTGGAAATAAATTGGAAGTTATTTAAAACAGTCCTAGATGGAGAAAATCCGGGTCCGTGGTCTAGTTGGTTATGACGTCGCCTTGACATGGCGGAGATCCCCGGTTCGAATCCGGGCGGACCCACCAATTCACAGCTCTAGGGATACTTGAATTTAAGGTGTCATCCTAGTTCTGTCTCTTGGGAACAAAACACATTCTCTAACATTCTTTGCTCCAGTAAAAATCATAGCTAATCTATCTAATCCTAAACCCCAACCAGCATGAGGTGGCATTCCATATCTAAATGGATCCAAATAATGGTTAAACCCTTCAGGGTCTAATTCTTGTTCCTTCAATCTTTCTCTAAGCAAATTAACATCATGTACTCTTTGACCACCAGAAGTCATTTCAATCTCATTATACATAAAATCAAAGCCTTTACTGTATTTTGGATCATCATCGGGTTGAATGTAGAACGGTTTCAATGATAATGGCCATTTTGTAATGAAATAAAAGCCATTCATTTGTTCTGCTATAGCTCTTGTAGCTTCCATTGACAAATCTTCACCCCATTTTGCTTTTCCTTTGGCCATTTCTACAGCATCGTCATAAGTTATCCGGGGCAATGGTAATTCAAGTTCTATGGGTTTGATATCAAGAATCTCAAGGGCTTCTGCTTCCTTTGCGACTGCCCTTGATGCTGAATCCACAAGCCTTTCCATAACTCCCATTACAACGTCATCATCAGCAAAAGACATCTCAATATCAATTGAGATAAATTCATTTAGATGTCGAGGCGTGTTATGTTCTTCAGCTCGAAAAGCAGGACCTACCTCATAGACTCTTTCCAGTCCACCCCCCATCAATATCTGCTTGTACAGTTGTGGCGACTGAGCCAAGTAGGCAGTTCGATCAAAATATTTCATTTCAAATAACGAGGTTCCTCCCTCAGTTGCCGATGCAATAATCTTGGGAGTTTGAACTTCAAGGAACTTTTCTCTTCTAAGATGTTTGTGTACAGATCCGGATACGGCTGCTCTAATCTGGAAGTGGGCTGCGATGTCTTTCTTCCTGAGATCCATATATCTGGCGTTTAGTCTAGTTTCGATTTCGCTATCAATCTTGTCAATTACACCTAGTGGTAAGGGTGTCTCGGCCTCATTTAATAATTCTATATTATCTGGGAGCATTTCCACACCTCCAGGTGCTTCTTTATTCTCCTTGACTATTCCCCTTACCAAGACTACTGATTCCCTGTTGATATTTGTCCAGTTTTTAAATTGCTTTTCATCTAATTTCTTCTTTAGTAGGGTCAGTTGGATTACTCCAGATATATCTCTCAACTGAATAAATGCAATCCCACCTAGATTACGTGTATCCTGTAACCAACCACAAAGCGTTTGCTCAGACCCGAAGTCCGAGGGTTCTATTTCTCCGCATTTTCGAGTGTAAAACATATTTCTAGTTTATCGGATACCTCAGCATTGCCGCTAGCCCTCCAAAAGCCTTCTGTAATGATTTTCCCTCTTCACTATCGGTTGAGATAATAGAGACCTCAGCCTTACTATTCTCTGCTAGTTCTCCCAATCTTTTTACAGTACCTTCTTCTATATTGGGCATTTTTTCCAAACCTTCGGAAATTAATAATAGATCAACTGCTCCCATTTCCAAGGCGGTATCAACCTGCTTGATTCCATATGTCGCCAAAGTTCCTTTTGGAGACAATACTTCCTTCATGAATCGTTCCATGATGATTTTTTCTTTAATTAACTGAATTTCAGATAATCGGTTCGCCCCTCTGGTTACTAATTCTCTAAGTCCGGTTTCATCAGTATATCCTGTATCAAAAGTATCGATTACAATCTTATTTAATTCATGGTTAAGATAATCTTTACTTAGAAAATAATCTTTTGTTGCCCCAGGTCCTCCTATTAAGATACCTTCTAGATCACTTCCAAGAAAACATTCTGTTGCCGATCTTCCAATCTTTTTGTACCATTCATGGGCTGCTTCCTCAATTAAACGCTCAAATCTTCTTTTGGATTGCCCTCCCTTTCCATGTTTGGATGGGACTTGTGAGAACATGTGTTTTAGTGTAGTGATGGTTGCCCCTTTCAGCATTCCCAATGTAGATTCAGATCTATCTATAACAATCAGGCCGAATTGGGTTTTTGTTTCACCCAGAGCATCTAGAGGTTCGAGGAAAAAACCGGAATCACATCTATAGAGGAAAGCTGGCACAGGTTCTGGAGGGACCACTACTTCTTGAATCATCGTTGTCTGGTTTCCTCCTTTTGCTACATGACCTACAAAGAAAACAAATCCATTTTCAGGAGGATTCTTGTACATTTTAAGACGTGACATTATAGATTCTATTGCTGCACTTACATTCTTCCTAGTTGATTTTGATTTAATATTTGCAGACTGTGAGGCTTCATTACGAAGGTATGACTGAACCTCATGAATTTTACGATCTGGTGGGATGTAAAGGCTGACAAGTTCTGTAGCATGTCCTCTATGATTCTTGATTCGTTCAAGGGATTGCTTGAATTCATATTTCTGTAAGGATTCAGAACTCATTATTTTTGGTAACAGGGGACCTTTTTATGATATTACTTGCACTTTATGCAGATTAATTCGTGGTTACGACTCCACTTGTATCATAGTCTAAATCTACCACATAATAGAAATATATGGGATCAGCAGTTGAGCCTGTTGGTGAATTAGGTCCGAATAGGTCTCTTCCCGTTTCTTCTCCACCTATATTTGTCCCATAACCTCTATCAACTACAAAAAAATAGGTATCCGAGTGGAGTGTAATCCCCACTTTATATTTGGACGTTTCTCCTGAACCTAATGGAGATTCTAAATCAGATAAGTAAAAATTGCTAAATCCATAGGTTTCCCCATTTACAAAGTTTTTGTAATTTTCATGGTTTAGTATCATGGCTCTGCCCGATCCTACTGTTTGGCCATTCGTAAAGGATGAAACCCACCACCCTAAATCTACAACGCCATTAATATATCCTAATTCACAAGCAAAAAATGAGTTGGAATGTACTACGGCACGTTCCGTTTCATCATAGCTCACTTGTTCCCTAATATTTTCTACAATTGAGTTTGTTATACTATCCTTATCATTACAATAGTCCAATCCAAAATCTCCAGTGAAGCCATTATTTCCTGCAAATCCACCGGTCGTAATCAGCAAGAAGAGAATAGCAACAGGTATTACATAATCGTCATTTATGGTACCCATATCTACACCCAATAGCCCGTAATAGAGTGCTATGGATAGTATCAATACTAAAAATATTACAAGTAATACAGACATCTCCATTTATTCCACGTCCTCTTCATTTGTATCTCTTTTTTGTAAGTTTCCGTCATCTCTCTCCTCCCGCATCTCATCCATTTCTTCCTCGAAACGTTCCTCTTCAAGGTCATCCTTTTCATCAGCCTCTTTGGGTTCACCTACCCTATATTCCAGAAAAGTAATAATGATTCTGATAATCAGACTTATTGCTACAAAGTATATTCCTATATCAAAACCAACTTTAGCATATTGTCTTAGACTGGGGATGAAAATATAGTTGCTTGTAATATTGAATATCAAATATATGAAAATCACAAATTTCATGCTTTGAGGTAGAAAATTTCTAAGACGGCTATATCCTGAGGAATATTCATCATCTTCTTCTGAGGGTTCACTTTTCTTTTTACTAAAGGAAGGTACGATTCGCCACATGAGATAAGGTAAAATATAAATTAAGAACAAATCGCCGGCTTTTCTTTCATCTGTTTGTACCATCCAGGCACTTTGTCCGATGACACCTAGTAGAACACCTAAGAGGAAAAAATTAATTCCAAATATCAATACTGGCATAAATCCAGTAATTATCACCCTTTCTTCTGGTATCTGGAAACTGATTCCCTTTATCAAGGACATCATCCCAACATAGATCATACAGGAGCCAAGAAAGGTGGTGAATTCCAAGTCAAAGATCCATAATACAATTCCCCCAAACATAATGAAAATCAGGCCAAAAACCGCAAAACTAATAGCCCATTGTTTTTTTATCACTTCAGGTGGTATTTCAATTTCTTCATCAGGCTCTGGTTCCTCTTTATGATCATCCATTTCATCAGGATTGTCTATACCTTCAGATATTTCTTCTGTACCTGAAGCCTCCTCTAAATCATATGATTGCGTCTCCAAATATTTTGAATGCGAAGGCCGAGCTAGTAGAATAGTCATTGATACTAGAAGTATGGCAGCTAGAATAACCCAAAAATATAGTTCCATCACGTAATTCCAGCCTTCTAGAAGTACTAGCATCAGGTATGTATTCGCCACCAGAATAAATCAACTTGTTGGAGTGTGACATTCGAAATTCAATTTAGCGCTAGGCAGCCAACCCTCAATCTTAGGAGGTGATCCATCCGCAGGTTCCCCTACGGATACCTTGTTACGACTTAACCCTCCTCGCTGAACCCAGATTCGAGCGTGTCAGAAGACAAACCCTCGTCCAGACCCAACTAAGGT